>NZ_JBHVFF010000034.1:0-42668 GCF_042801895.1 Streptomyces sp. NPDC057543
CATCCACCCCGTCTGGGGCGCCATGGAGGCGCTGCGCTGCGACCTGACCGGCGCCGCCGACGCCGCACAGTGCACCGCCCTCGTCCGGGAGTACGCGGCGGCCGACCCTGGCCGACCGTGGATCCTGGGCGGCGGCTGGGGCATGGACTGCTTCCCGGGCGGCTGGCCCACCAAGGAACTGCTGGACGCGGTCGTCGCGGACCGGCCGGTCTTCCTGCCCAACGCCGACCACCACTCGGCGTGGGTCAACTCGGTGGCGCTGGAACGCGCCGGGATCGACGCGTCCACACCGGACCCCGCGGCCGGGCGGATCGAGCGCGACGCGGCCGGCCGGCCCACCGGGGTGCTGCACGAGGCTGCGATGGACCTGGTCGCCCGGGTGCTGCCGGAGAACACCCCGCAGGAGCAGCGCGCAGCGCTCCGCCATGCCCAGGAGCACCTCTTCCGGTACGGCCTCACGGGCTGGCAGGACGCCATCGTCGGCGCCTACGGCGGGGCCGGCGACACACTCGCCGCCTACCGTCGGGCGGACGCGGAAGGGCTGCTGAAGGCCCGGGTCACCGGAGCCCTGTGGTGGGACCGGGACCGTGGCCTGGAACAGCTGGACGATCTTCTGGCCCGGCGCGGCGAGCACGGCCGCCGGTTCCGGGCGGGCACGGTGAAGGTCATGCAGGACGGCGTACTGGAGACCGGCACCGGCGCCCTGCTGGAGCCCTACCTCGACCAGTGCGGGTGCGCCACCGGCAACCTGGGCCACTCCAACGTGCCCGCCGAACTGCTCACGGAGGCGGTGACCCGGCTGGACGCGGCCGGCTTCCAGGTCCACTTCCACGCGATCGGCGACCGCGCGGTCCGCGAGTGCCTGGACGCGGTCGCGGCTGCCTCGCGGGCCAATGGAGTGCGCGACCGGCGGCACCACATCGCGCATGTGCAACTGATCGACGACGCAGACATCGGCCGGTTCGCCGAGCTGGGGGTGACGGCCAACATCCAGTCCCTCTGGGCGACCCACCATCCGCAGACGGACGAGCTGGTCGATCCACTGCTGGGGGAGGAGCGCGCCCGGCGTCAGTACCCCTTCCGCCGGCTGCTCGACAGCGGCGCCCGGCTCGCCGGCGGCAGCGACTGGCCGGTGACCACGGCCGACCCCTGGCAGGCCATGCACGTCGCGGTGCACCGCACCGAACCACCCGGCTCGGCGCACGCCCACTGGCCGGGCTCCGACCGCCCGTACGGCCCCGAGCAGCGCCTGCGCCTTGCCGACATCCTGCGCGCCTACACTGCCGGCTCGGCGTGGGTGAACGGCAACGACGACGAGACCGGCTGCCTGCGCGAGGGCATGGCCGCGGACCTCGCGGTCCTCGACCGGGACCTTTTCGCTCCCGGCACGCCCGTGGCCGGTACCCGGGCCGTGCTCACCCTGGTGGCCGGCGAGGTGGTCCACAGCGAGTAGATGCACGGCGGTTGGAGGCCGCCGCCCCCTCCGGATGGAGGCGGCGGCCACACCGCCATCCGCCCGATCCGGATCTGCGGGCCGATCCTGCCCTGTGCTGTCACTGTCGGCCACCTGGTTCCCCTGGTTCGTGCCGGAGCCCGCTTCGAACGCGGTCAGCTCGTCGAGCGCTTGGGAGAACTCGAAGCATGACAGGCTCGCCGACCTGAGGCACTGCCCGCCGGGGCCGAGCGGGATTCACGCGTAGCGGTCGAAAAGAGCCTGGATGTACTCCTCCAGTCTGCCGGACAGCACGGTGGGGGTCAGATCGGTGCGGTCCAGTTCGCGCCAGGGGACGCCGACCTTCTCGGCATCCGGAGCAAAGGCCAACGCGTCCAGCAGCCGCCAGTACAGATGCGCCGCGGGCTCGTCGGTCAGGGTCCCTCCCGCCGCGACGTACCGTTCGGCGAAGCCCATGCCTGTCGGAACTCCGTGCAGCAGGGCCAGGGCCGTCGAGCAGTGGGCCACGTCCAGGTCGGCCGGCCCCCAGGAGGTCTCCACCCAGTCGACGACGCCGCTGATCCGCAGGTCGTCGTTGTCGCCCTCGAACAGAACATTGCCGGGGTGGAAGTCCCGGTGCAGGAAGCAGGGCTGGTAGTGCGGCGGTTCGCGTCGGATGACGTCCACGGCCCGCCGCCAGAGCTCGGGCCGCCGTGAGGAGCCAGGTGTGCTTACCCGTTCGGGCGTGGTCCACGCCTCATAGGTGCGGGGCCGGGTCTCCTCGGTGACCTGCACCTGATGGATGCGCCGGAGCCGGCCGGCCAGCAAGTCGGCACGCCGGTCGGCTCCCTGGTCGGCCAGACGGACGCTCCCGGGCAGCAGCGACATCAGCAAGGAGGGGTGGTCGCAGTACTCCGCCGTCGCGTCCACGTCCACGAGGGTGGCCGCGGGCACGTCTGTCTCACCGAGCAGGCGCAGGATCATTGCCTCGCGCGACAGCAGGCCCTCCGCGTGCCGAAGGAAGAAAGGTTCGACGAAGGATCGAAGGACCAGCGAGCGTCGACCGCTCGGCCCGGAGATGCTCAAACGACGCATCTCCGAGGTCCACCCGCCGCGCAACCGCGTGACATCCTCAATGCGTTCCGACTCGGGCAGTCCTTTTTCCACCCACGAGCGCGTTGCACTCCAGTCCTGGCTCTCACGGTCCCCACCGGTACGCTCGGCGCCTTCACTCCTGTTCATGGGAGCCAGGCTATCTACCACCCGATGGCCACATAGCTTGGGCAATCCACCCACAACTACCTCCAACTATCCGAAGGTTGCTGATCTGCCGCTACTCCGTCGAGTCTTTCGCCGGCCAACGGAACTGGCTTGATCTTCAACCTGTGCGGGGTGGACGTGGGGGCGTCGGCTTCTTCGTTCGTCGCTTTGCGGGGTTCGTTCGCCGACTGTGTGCACGTCGCGGCGCGGGGTGGGCCGGGTGTCTTGCGACCGGGCGGCCGTCCGGGTCCGGGGCGCGAGGAGCGACCGTGCCCGAGGCGTCACCGGCCAGACCAAATTTGCTGGGACTTGGTCGAAGCCGACCTCGGCATGCCTCTGCCGCAGGATTGCGAACAGCTCGCAGACGGTTACGGCCCCGGAACGTTCAGCGGCTACCTCCACCACCGTGCGCCACGGCCTTACCTCGAGTTATCACCATTTTGAGGTGTTTTCCCTGGCTACGGCCGGTATGGCCTCGTTCCGTTTGTAGCGTGGAGACAGCATCGTTCGAGCTGCCCGATGGGGTCTCATGGCTGCCTGTCGGGTCGTATCCGGTTGTCTGCTCGACGAAGCACCGTTCCGTCATGACACAACATCGACGACAGGGTCGGCCCGTGTTCCGGCCTTCGCGTGAAGGAGAATCTGTGATCTCGAAAAGCAAGAGGGCCGCGCGTTCCGTGGCCGTGGCGCTCGCCACAACTGCCGCGCTCACCGTCAGCTTGCCGAGCGGTAACGCCTTCGCTATCGACCACGTCCAATGTGTCGGCGGGGAGAACTTCCTGAAGATCTGGTCGCACCTCGACGGCCGTGAGAGCGTCGACTGCTACGCGAATGCCGGAAAGACCGACTTCGGCGGGTGGTGGGTCGACCGGATCTCCACGGGCAACAACGACCTGATCTACTACGACGCCAACGGTGACTCGGTGAAGATCGAGCGCTGGCACGACATCACCTTCCCGAACCGCGCACCGAAGGTCGTCGCCATCCAGATCCTGTGACGAGTTGACAGCCCGTTGCGGGGAATGACTGTCCGGTCACGCCCTTCCGGGCGTGGCCGGGGCGATCGAGGATCACATGGTGCTCGGAGCCGAGTCGGCCATGGTCCACCGGCGATGGCCCGGCATGAGCCCCCTTCAGGGCCCCTGACGCAGGAGCCGTCGATCGCCGCATCGTCCATGTCCAGCATGCCGACTGCCCGCAACTCGGAAAGGACATCTCCGCGCCTGCCAGGGCCACGGGCCTGAACGGGATGCTGCACGCGGCACACGTGCGGTCTGCCACGCAACGTCAGTCGTTCTGCCACGAGTATTCGGCTGTGTTTGCGGGAGTAGCGAACGATACGGGAGAAGACAGGGCCCGGGCGACTGGTCCGGGCCCTGTCCTATGCGGGAATGTCGCTCAGTCGCCGGTGTTGGTTGCCCAAACGGGCTGGTTGGCGTTGTTGTAGACGACGACGTTGCCGTCGTCCTGGACGGCGAGGTAGCGACCCTTGTGCCAGGTTCCGGCGGCCCAGATGGCCTGACCGGCCCTGTTGTAGATGACGAAGTTGCCGTCCTCCTGCATGACGAGGTGGTCGGCGTTGGGGTATACGTTCGGGGCCTGCCAGGCGGGACGGTTGTCCTTGTAGACGACGACGTTGCCGTCGCTCTGAACACGCAGGACGGTACGGCCGCTGCCGGAGGTCCAGGCCTGGTTCTTGCCGAGGGTGGCGGGCGCGTAGAAACGGGAGTCGCTCCGCAGGACCTTTCGGGTCTGCGTGCTCTGGACGGTACGGCTGTTCTCCACGGCGTCAGCGGCAGGAACGGCGGCAAGGATGGGCAGGGCTGCGAGGGTGAGCGCGGGGAGGCTGCGCAACACGAGGTTCTTGATCACAACCCCGGATTTACGCAGTCCGCATGTGTCCGCGACAGCCCCTGAGCCACGAACTCACCCGTACAGTCCAGCGATTTCATCGCCGAAACGACACTGCTTGCGCCGACCGTGTCACCGACGCCGTTGAACGCGCCTGGGACCGCCCCGAAGTCGGCGGCCCGTACGTCCTGCGCCGGGCCGTCCCTGCCCACTTCACCTCAGCCCCCGCCTGGACGTCCTCACCGGCCGGTAGATGAACCGGCTCCATTCCGTCGTCCACACCGATCAACCTACTTGCACTGGCGCAATCAGAACGCACGCCATCCAGGCGTCCTGGCCGTGCAGTGCCGGGAACGCGCCCGTGTCCGCAGCGAGAAAGGCATCCGCTGGGGCGGCCGCCCTGTCAACCCAGCGGTCTGACCGCCCGCCCCGTGATCGTCAGCGGTCCAGCACGAGCGGCCTCACCCCGGGAACAAGCCCCGTCAGGGCCTTTCGGGCTTGCGGGCCAGGAGGCAGGCGTGCGGTCTCGTCACGCGTCCGCAGGGCTCCTGCTCCAGTCTCGCGGTGACGACGAGTCCGGCATGGTCCAGCAGGTCGACCATGCGGTCCAGGGGCAGGAGGTACGACTCGTAGGACACCGGACGGCCGTAGCCCTTCCTCGGCTGCAGCCGCTCATTGCCGACATAGTCTCCCCAGAGCAGGTAGCCGCCGGGCGCGAGCGTGCGGTGGAACTCGGCGAACACCGCCGGCAGCCACTGCGGGGGCGTGTGATGGGTGGAGTACCAGGCCAGGATGCCGCCGAGCTCGTCGTCCCTCATCTCCAGTGCGGTCATCGAGCCCTCAGCGAACCGCAGGTTCGGATAGGCGTGCCGGGCCAGCCCGATCATTTTCGGCGACAGATCGACGCCGAAGGCGGACACCCCCAGCCCGGCCAGGTGCGCCGTCACGCGTCCTGGGCCGCATCCCAGGTCCGCGACCGGCCCCAGGCCGGCCGTCCGCACCAGTTCGGCGAACCCCGCCAGCATCGCACGTGACAGCGGATCAATCTCGGCTGGAGACGGGACGCGTTCGACGTAATCGGCGGCGACCGTGTCGTACGACTCGCGGACGGCGGTCAGAAAGGAGGGCTCAGCCATGCGGGCGACCCTAGACCAGGCAACTGACAGGCCGTGGCACGATCTTGATGTTGACCTGCGCGACATCCACCGCTGTAGACACCCAGCCGTCACACCACCGGTGATCGTTTCCGGTCACGGCACGTGCCGCATCAGGCAACGTGCCTCGGTACATCGTGCCGGTCGATTCCTGCACCGGGCGATACCGGACGGCGTTTCTACGGTGTAGAAGTCGGTGCACGACCCGTTGATGAGCCGTCGTTCAGCTTGCCGCTGGACGACGGCCGACGAGTCCGAGCAGCCGCTCCAGGGCGGGAGAGCTCGCGGAGATCTCGACCGCCGGGGCAAACGGAGTCCCTGCCCGGTCGTCGGACGGTGCTCCGGTCGGGATCTGCGCCGCGACCTTGAGTGAGTAGCGGACGAGGTCGGCGCCCGGATCGTAGGCAACGCCGATGGTCTGAGCGACGTCCCAACCGTGGACTACGCAGTCGAGCACATGCATACCGAGCGCAACCCGGCCGGGAAAGAACCCGAACTCCCTGATCTGGAGCGAATGGTCCAGGACATCCTCGGCGAACGCCCTCGTCATGGCGTCGGCCGAGTCGAGGTACGCCTGGTAAGGATCCCCGCCCAAGTTGCCCTGGTCCCAGGCCCGGAGGTCACCGGTGACGCCTGCTGCGGCGGCTGCGAAGCCGAGGTTCTCGCTCACTTGGTGGCGGAGCAGGCCGTGCAGTGTCCAGTCGGCACACGGCGTTGGAAGACGAAGTTGGTCCGGGCCAATCTGCGCGATCACCGTTCCCAAGGTGGCGAGGGCACGGCGGTCCAGTTCCCTGATATCCACGGCCGCGACGTTAGCCGTGCCCCCGTTTTCGTGCCACTCGTTTTCGGAGGCGCTTCAGACCGTCCCGATGCCTGTCGGGGCGCACGTTGCCTGAAACGCACCAAGTTTTGGCTAGTCGAGCACGGCAGCGACGGCTTCGATCTCTACGAGCTGGTCGTAGTAGCCGAGCACGGTGACTCCCATCAGGGTGCTGGGGACGTCGTGGTCTCCGAACGATTCCCGGACTACCTCCCAGGCGGCCACCAGATCTGCCTGGCTGGTTGACGCGACGAGCACTCGGGTGCTGATGACGTCCTCGACCGATGCACCAGCCTCGGTCAGCGCAATCCGCATGTTCTCAAAGGCTTTCGCCGCCTGCCCCGCGTAGTCCCCGATAGCTGCCGTGGACCCGTCTTCGTTCAGTGGGCATGCCCCGGCGAGGAAGATCAAACGTGATTCGGCCGGCGCGGTGGCCGCATACGCGTACTCGGCGACGTCGGACAGCGAGCTGGAACGGATCAGGGTGATAGCACGAGCCACAACAGTTCCCTTCGGTGCGTGTGAGATCCGGTCATGCTCTCAGGCGCCGACACACCACGCCGCATCAATTACCTGTCGGCGAAGCCGCATCAGGCAACGCTCGCCCTGTCGACCACGTCCCGTAGCCGTTCGTCGGCGGCGTGACGGTCTCGCCAGACATCCGATGCGGTTGATCTGTCAAGCGGCCTCAGCGACGTCGGGTGCCTTGAGGGTGAGGAAGGCGATTGCCTCGTCGTAGTCAGTGCGGACGGTGAGGCAGTGGTGCAGGCAGCCGAGCATGCGGTTGAAGAGGTTTCTCTGGGCTGCGGTGTGCCGGTCGCCGGCCTTGCTGCGGCGGTCGTAGTGGGCTCGGGCGCCGAGTGAGGCGGTCAGGGCCGCGAAGGCCCAGACGTAGCCGACGGCAGCCAGGCGCTGGTTCCGCGAGGCGCGGAGGTGATCCGGTCCGGACGTGGAAGATCCAGCGTTGGGCGTGCGCGGCATTGGGCTGGGGTTCGGGCGCAGTCACCGCTGCGGATCCAGCCGGCGCCGCGGGTCGACGCGGCGGGAGCGGGCAGTGAACAGGGCGCGGTGGCGTGCGTAGCCGATCCCCGTAGACAACTCGTCGGGCCGAGGCATGCATCCGTTGGCGTCCGGCAGAACCAGGCTTACCGGTGATTTGCCGGGGGTGGCGCCGTCACCAGGATGAGAGGGATTCCGTTGCAGGGCCGCAGTTGCTGCCCACCGTGTTCGGTGCTGATGTCAGGTCCGGCCAGTACCGCCGCGAAGTCCGGGCCCTTGGTGAGCGATCCAACGAAGTGGTGGGGGTCGGTGGAGGCGGCGACCCGGCCGCGCGCGTTGACCAGGCGGGCGGGTCCCGGCAGGCGTTGGAGCAGGGGCGTGACGACGGCTTCGAAGCGCCGTAGGTAGATGTCGGCGGCGGCCACTCCCATGAAGCGTCCCCCGACCGTTACCGGAGAGGAGAGGGTGAGGCTGTACTCGTCGGAGCAGAGGTAGTCGACGTAGGGCCCCGCGATTGCCCGCTGTCCGGTGTCGCGGGGGAGGGTGAACCAGTCCCAGTGGGTGTAGTTGGAGTATGCCGAGTGCTCAGGGTCCAGATCGAGCAACAGCGGATGCACGGTACCGTCCGCGGTGGTCTGCCACCACTCGAGCCACGCCGGCACGTCGTCGAGCAGTCCTGGTGCCGCCACGAAGCCGAGCCCCGAGACCAGGTCGTACTGGGCGAGACAGGCGTGCAGGCCGGCGCGGAGCGCGGCCAGATCGGTCGAGACCGGCCGACGGTCGTCTGCGACGGCCGAGGCCAGTACCGACTCCGTGTCCGTAGCGGTCCTGCCTACAGCGTCGAAGACTTCTTCGAGCGCGTCTCGGACACGGACGGCCGCGTCGGCGGCCGTCATCTCGTCAAGTACTGCCGATCCGGCGCTTGCGAGACGGGGACTGCTGCCCATCGGGGCCCTCCTTCGGACGGGGACCGCGCGCACCGTCGGCCGAGCCGAGGCGGAGTTCGATCAGGGGCGCCATGGAGGCCCGCACGCATTGTTCGGCCAGGGCCCTGGCACGGTCATCCGCCCCATCATGCACGGCTGAGATCACGGCGTGGTGACGATCCGCTGCGTCCTTGAGGTGCTCGTCCTCGCAGAGTACGAGGCGCAGAAGTGCGCCCACTTCGGTCTGGAGAGTGACTTCTTCCCTGGTCAGCCGGGCTGACTGGGCGGCTGCGGCCAGCTCGACATGGAAGCGCCCGAAGACGCGGCTGCGTTCCCCCGAGTCCTCGGCTTTCACCAACTCTTCCAGAGACCTGTGCAGTTGCTGCAGATCCTCGGGCTCGGTGCGCTGGGCCGCGAGCCGCGCGGCGGCACCCGAGACGGCTGCCCAGTGGTCGGCGAGATCGCGGAGTTCCTCGGTGCTCCAGTCAGAGAGGCGGGCAAGCAGTCGGCCCTCCGCGGGACCGTCGGGCACGGTGACGAAGCTGCCTCCGCCACGGCCCCTGCGAGTGGCGACCAGGCCCCTTTGCCTGAGGGCCATCAGCGCTTCCCGCAGGGTCACGGTGGAGACGCCGAGCTGGGCGGCGAGGTCGCTCTCGCCGGGCAGCCGCTCGCCGTCGGCGAGCAGTCCGAGGTCGATGGCGTCACCGAGCCGCCGCACAACGGCATCCACGCGGGCCAGGGTGTCGACGGGCGTGAAGACGACTCTGCGGGCGCCGGGTCTGTCTCGGTTCACGATCACCACCTTGCCAGTTGACCGAGCTTTTGCCTTAACGGGGCCTTGAAATTAGAACTATGGCTTCATAGGTTTACGGTCAACTCCCGACAGCACCAGAAAGGTTCCCGCCCATGGAGGGAATGGCCATCCGGTTGCAGAACCTGCGTAAGTCCTTCGGTCGGACAGAGGCTGTGGCCGGAGTCGATCTGGAGATCGCGGACGGCGAGTTCTTCTCGATGCTGGGGCCGTCCGGCTCCGGCAAGACCACAGTGCTCCGGTTGATCGCCGGCTTCGAGGCACCCAGCGTCGGAACCATCGAGCTCGCAGGCTCCGACGTCACCGGTCTGGCACCCTTCGAACGCGACGTGCACACCGTCTTCCAGGACTACGCGCTCTTCCCGCACATGACCCTGGAGCAGAACGTCGCCTACGGCCTCAAGGTCCGCAAGGTGCCCAAGGCCGAGCGTCTGAAGCAAGCCAGGGAAGCGCTGGCGAGCGTGCGTCTCGCGGACTTCGGCACGCGTCGCCCCTCCCAGCTCTCCGGGGGCCAACGCCAGCGCGTGGCACTGGCCCGCGCCCTTGTCGGCCGTCCGAAGGTGCTGTTGCTCGACGAGCCGCTGGGCGCCCTCGACCTCAAGCTGCGCGAGCAGATGCAGGTCGAGCTCAAGGCGATCCAGCGCGAGGTCGGCATCACCTTCGTCTTCGTCACGCACGACCAGGAGGAAGCGCTGACAATGAGCGACCGGATCGCGGTCTTCAACCAGGGCCGCGTCGAACAGATCGGGACCCCGGCCCAGATATACGAACGTCCCGCCACCCCGTTCGTCGCGGGCTTCGTCGGTACGTCGAACCTGCTGACCGACGCTGCCGCGGAGCAGGTCGTGGGCGACCGGGGAACGTACAGCATCCGGCCGGAGAAGATCCGCGTACTCAAGGAATCCGCCATCGCCGACGAGCCGCAGCACTCCAGTGCCACCGGCACCGTGGCGGAGGTCGTCTACCTGGGGGACGCCACCCGCTTCCTGGTGGACCTCGACGCAGGCGGTCGGCTCACCGCCCTCCAGCAGAACCTGGAGACCTCCTCCGAGGACGTCGCCGCCTTCCGTGGCTCCCGAGTCACGCTCCAGTGGCACCAACGGCACAACTTCCGGGTACCTGAGGCCCGGTGAGTGCACACACCCGCACGACCCGTACCCGCCCCTTCCCCCTTCCGTGGAGATCCCTGTGCGTCTGAACCGAACGTCCCGAGCAGCGGCCGCGCTCGGCGCCCTGCTCCTCGCCACCGCCTGCGGTTCCTCGGACAATGCCGCCACGTCGCCCGGCGGCAGCGACTTCACCCCGCCCAAGCTCGCCGCGCAGAAGACCCTCGGCAAGTCGGAGGGCCGGGTGAACCTGATCGCCTGGGCCGGATACGCCGAGGACGGCTCCAACGACCCGAAGGTCGACTGGGTCACCGACTTCGAGAAGCAGACCGGCTGTCAGGTCAACACCAAGACCGCGGGCACCTCCGACGAGATGGTCAGCCTGATGAAGACCGGTCAGTACGATGCGGTCTCCGCCTCCGGTGACGCGGCGCTGCGGCTGATCGCCTCCGGCGACGCCGCACCCGTCAACACCGACTTGGTGCCCAACTACAAGGACGTCTTTTCCGGGCTGAAGGACCAGCAGTGGAACTCGGTCAAGGGTGTCTCCTACGGCATTCCACACGGCCGCGGCGCCAATTTGCTGATGTACAACACGAAGAAGGTTTCCCCGGCGCCCGACTCCTGGTCCGCGGTCTTCGACAAGTCCTCGGCGTACAAGGGGAAGGTAACGGCGTACGACTCGCCGATCTACATCGCGGACGCCGCCCTGTACCTGATGAAGACCGAGCCGTCTCTCGGCATCAAGGACCCGTATGCCCTGGACCAGAAGCAGTTCGACGCCGCCGTCGACCTGCTCAAGGAGCAGAACGCCGACATCGGTGAGTACTGGAGCGACTACCTGAAGGAGGTCTCCGCCTTCAAGAGCGGTGACTCGGTGGTCGGCACCAGCTGGCAGGTGATCCTGAATACCGCCCAGGACGAGAAGGTCCCGGTCAAGGCCGTCCTCCCCAAGGAGGGCGCCACCGGATGGTCCGACACATGGATGATCTCCGCCAAGGCCAAGCACCCCAACTGCGCCTACAACTGGATGAATTGGATCATCTCACCGAAGGCGAACGCCCAGGTCGCCGAGTACTTCGGTGAGGCACCGTCCAACGCGAAGGCCTGCACACTGACCGCGGACAAGAGCCACTGCACCACCTACCACGCCGCCGACGAGTCGTACTGGAAGGACGTCCACTTCTGGACCACGCCCATCGCGCAGTGCATGGACGGACGTACGGACACCAAGTGCGTGCCGTACGCGAAGTGGGTCCAGGCCTGGACCGAGATCAAGGGCTGAGGGTTACCTGTCCATGACCACCACCGCGCCTGCCGCCGGACCCGTCCGGCGGCTCGCCGGGACCCTGCACCGCCGCCCCCGGCTGCAGCTGTCCCTGCTGCTCTCCGCGCCACTGGCCTGGCTCACGCTGGCCTACATCGGCTCGCTCACCGTGCTGTTCCTCTCCGCCTTCTGGACCACGGACTCCTTCACCTCCAACGTGGTGAAGATCTGGAACACGGACAATTTCACGGCACTGTTCACCACCGACGTCTACCGTCAGGTCGCCCTGCGCAGCATCGGCGTCGCCCTCGCGGTCACCGCGCTGTGTGTACTGATCGCCTTCCCGATCGCCTTCTACACCGCCCGCATCGCGAACCCCAAACGGCGGCCGCTCCTCGTCGTGGCGATCCTCACTCCGCTGTGGGCCAGCTACCTCGTCAAGGCATATGCCTGGCGGCTCATCCTCGCCCAGGGCGGCCTGCTCGACTGGGCGTTGAAGCCACTGGGACTCGAAGGGCCCGGCTACGGACTGACCGCGACCGTCCTGGTGCTGACCTACCTGTGGCTGCCGTACATGATCCTGCCGATCCACGCCGGACTCGAGCAGCTCCCGGCCAGTCTCCTGGACGCCTCCGCCGACCTCGGCGCCCGCACCGGGCGCACCTTCCGGTCCGTGGTACTGCCGATGATTCTGCCGTCCATCGCGGCCGGCTCGGTCTTCACCTTCTCGCTCAGCCTCGGCGACTACATCGCCGTACAGATCGTCGGCGGCAAGACGCAGCTCATCGGCAACCTCATCTACTCCAACATCACCCTGGACCTGCCGCTGGCCGCCGCGCTCGGCACCGTGCCCGTCGTGATCATCGTGCTCTATCTGCTCGCGGTGCGCCGTACCGGAGCCCTCAGCAGTCTCTGACCCCTCTCCTTCACCTCCGTATCACGCACAGCGAAGGCCCCCGATGAATCTTTCCCGCCCCGCGCGCGTCACACTGCGCATCGCCGCCGGGCTCGGTTTCGCGGTGATCTACGTCCCGCTGCTCCTGGTCCTCGTCAACTCCCTCAATCCGGACCGCAGTTCGGGCTGGCCGCCACCCGGCCTCACCGTCGACTGGTGGGTGGCCGCCTGGCACAGCTCAGGCGCCCGCAACGCGCTGTGGACCTCGGTCAGGGCCGGGCTCGGCGCGACCGCGATCGCCCTGGTCCTCGGTACGCTCATCGCCTTCGCCTGCCAGCGATACAAGTTCTTCGGACGCGAGGCCATCTCCTTCGTGGTCGTCCTGCCGATCGCACTGCCGGGCATCGTCACCGGTGTCGCGCTCAACACTGCCTTCCGTACGGTCCTCGAACCGCTCGGAGTGGGCCTCGGAATGTTCACGGTGGTCGTCGGCCACGCCACCTTCTGCATCGTGGTCGTCTTCAACAACGTGATCGCCCGGCTGCGCCGGATGCCGGGATCGTACGAGGAGGCCGCCATGGACCTAGGGGCCCACACCTTCCGTACGTTCCTCGACATCACCTTCCCTCTGGTGCGCTCCGCGCTGGTAGCGGGCGGACTTCTCGCCTTCGCCCTGTCCTTCGACGAGATCGTCGTGACGACGTTCACCGCCGGGCCCGGTGTCCAGACCCTCCCCGTCTGGATCTTCTCCAACATGGCCCGACCCCAACAGGCCCCCGTCGTCAATGTCGTTGCCGCCGTCCTCGTCCTGCTGTCCGTCATACCGATCTACCTCGCCCAGCGGTTGTCGTCGGATACTGCCTCCGGCAGCCGCATCTGATGGGTCGGGGTGTCTGTCGCGACACCCGACCGGGCGTCGTCTCGGGGCGGCGGCGGGGGAGTGCAGCCGGGGCGGCGTCTTTTCGCGGACGGCCTTCAGTCGCCGTACGGAGCCCGCCCACCGATCCGGCCTGATCCGAGCGAGAGGACCGGGATGTTCGAGGAGTTTCACGGCGGTGAGGCCGTGCCCGGTTGGAGAACGTCGTTCACGCAGCCGCGCAGAGGGCGACACACCTCATAGGCCTTCTCCGGCCGGCGCGAGACGGGCCTCGGCCGCGTCCCAGGCGGCAGGGTCGCCGCCGGGCGCGTAGTGGCGCAACTGCTGGGTGTCCGCGACGAGCCGGCGCATCGAGGAGAGCTCGCCGACCAGACCGGCTGCCCTGGCCTGGACGAGGACGTTGCCGAGCGCGGTGGCCTCGGCGGGGCCCGCCACCACAGGCAGCCCGCAGGCGTCGGCGGTCAGCTGACACAGCAGTTCGTTGCGCGAGCCGCCGCCCACCAGATGGACCTGGGTGATGTCGTGGTCCGCGAGCCGCGCGGCCTGCCGCAGGACCCGGCGGTGTGCCAGCGCCAGGCTCTCCACGATGCAGCGGACCAGGGCGCCCTGGCTGTCGGGGACGGGCTGCCCGGTGCGGCGGCAGTAGGCGCGAATCTGTTCCGGCATGTCACCGGGGGCGAGGAACTCCGGCGCGTCCGCGGCGATCACCGAGACGAACGGCCGGGCCCGGTCGGCCTCGGAGAGCAGCTCGGACAGTCCGGTCGGCAGGCCCTGCGCCGCCCAGGTGCGGCGGCACTCCTCCAGGAGCCACATGCCCATGATGTTGCGCAGGTAGCGAATGGTGCCGTCGACGCCACGCTCGTTGGTGAAGCCGGCCTCCCGGGACTCCTCGCTCAGGATGGGGGCGTTCAGCTCCAGCCCCGCCAGGGACCAGGTGCCGCACGAGATGTACGCGAAACGGGGGGCGGTGGCCGGTACTGCGACGACGGCGGAGGCGGTGTCGTGGGAGGCGACCGTGGTCACCGGGGTGCTGGTGCCGAGTCCGGTGTACTCGGCGATGTGCGGCAGCAGGGTGCCTGCGGGGTCACCGGGTGCGCGCAGCGGCGGCAGTAGGCCGGGGGCGAGGGAGAGCCGGTCGAGGAGGTCGGGGCGCCAGGCGCCGGTGCGTGCGTCGAAGAGCCCGGTGGTGGAGGCGTTGGTCTCCTCGGCGCCCACGGTTCCGGTCAGCCAGTGGATGAGCAGGTCGGGGACGAGCAGCAGGGTTCGGGCGGCGTCCATCTGGGCGGTGCCGGCCGCGGCGGCGAGCTGGAAGACGGTGTTGAAGGACAGGTGCTGAAGGCCTGTGATCCCGTACAGCTCCTGGGCGCCGATCCGCTCCCACACGGTGTCGGGGACGCCGTCGGTGCGGTTGTCGCGGTAGTGGAAGGGGTACCCGAGCAGCGCCCCGTCGCGGTCCAGCAGCCCGTAGTCCACCGCCCAGCTGTCCACTCCTATGGACGCGATCCGGCCGCCGGTCCTGCGGGCGACTTGGCGTAGCCCGTCGAGAACCCCTTGGAAGAGCGCCAGCACGTCCCAGCGCAGTCCGTCGGGCAGCCGCACCGGCGCGTTGGCGAACCGGTGCAGTTCGGTGAGGACGAGGCGGTCCGGTGCGACCTCGCCGAGGACGACCCGCCCGCTCGTGGCACCCAGGTCGGCCGCGGCGAACAGAGCGGGGGAGGCGGAGGGGGATGGGGTGGTGGTCATGTGGGTGGCTCCTCCGCGGGGCGTGCGGTGTCGATGGGGGAGGGCGGGGCCGGAGCGGCGGGCGCGTGGGGTCAATGCTGTCCTCGGGCCCGCGCGCGTGGGCGCACGGAGTGTCCGGACGGTCCCGTGCGGTGGTGAACCGTCCGGACGCCCCCGTGCAGGGGATGCCGGAACAGACGGTGCGGGGTCGGCGCCGGCGGGATCGGCGGGCCGTCACCGGGCCGGGCGCGGTGTACCCGGCCCGGTGGCGGCGTGTCCGCTATCGCAGGAAGGCGGCGGCGACACCGGCGTCGACCGGGACGTGGAGGCCGGTGGTGTGCGTGAGGTCACCGCCGGTCAGCGCGAATACCGCGTTCGCGACGTGCTCGGGGAGCACCTCGCGCTTGAGCAGGGTGCGCTGGGCGTAGAACTCGCCGAGCTTCTCCTCCTCGATGCCGTAGGTCGCCGCACGCTGCGCGCCCCAGCCGCCCGCGAAGATTCCGGAACCGCGGACGACGCCGTCCGGGTTGACGCCGTTGACGCGGATGCCGTGCTCGCCCAACTCGGCCGCCAGGAGCCGTACCTGGTGGGCCTGGTCGGCCTTGGTGGCGGAGTAGGCGATGTTGTTGGGGCCGGCGAAGACCGCGTTCTTGGAGGCGATGTAGACGATGTCTCCGCCCAGTTCCTGCCGGATCATCACGCGGGCCGCCTCGCGGGAGACGAGGAAGGAGCCGCGGGCCATGATGTCGTGCTGGAGGTCCCAGTCCTTCGCGGTGGTGTCCAGCAGGGGCTTGGAGATGGAGATGCCCGCGTTGTTGACGACCAGGTCGACGCCGCCGAAGGCCAGTACCGCTGCCTTGAACGCGTCGGTGATCTGTTCCTCGGAGGTGACGTCCACGGGGACGGCGACGGCCTTGTCGGGGCCGCCCAACTCGTCCGCGACCGCCTGCGCGTTCGTCGCGTCGAGGTCCGCGATCACGACGCAGGCGCCCTCGGCGGCCAGCCGGCGGGCGATCGCTTTGCCGATGCCGCTGCCCGCGCCCGTCACCAGCGCGACGCGTGTGGCGAGCGGATTGGGTTCCGGCATCCGCTGGAGTTTGGCCTCCTCCAGGGCCCAGTACTCGATGCGGAACTTCTCCGATTCCTCGATCGGCGCGTACGTGGAGACGGCCTCGGCTCCGCGCATCACGTTGATCGCGTTGACGTAGAACTCGCCGGCCACGCGCGCGGTCTGCTTGTCCTTGCCGAAGGAGAACATGCCGACGCCGGGGACGAGCACGATCGCCGGGTCGGCGCCGCGCATCGCGGGGGAGCCGGGCTCCGCGTGACGCTGGTAGTAGGCGGCGTACTCCTCCCGGTAGGCGGCGTGCAACTCCTTCAGGCGGGCGGCCGCCTCGTCCAGGGGGGCGGTCGGCGGCAGGTCGAGAACGAGTGGGCGGACCTTCGTACGCAGGAAGTGGTCCGGGCAGGAGGTGCCCAGCGCCGCGAGCCGGGGGTGCTCGGCGCGGGCGAGGAAGTCGAGGACGACCTCGGAGTCGGTGAAGTGGCCGACCTGGGGGCGGTCCTGGGAGGCGAGGGCCCGGACGTACGGTGCCAGGGCCGCGGCCCGTTCCCGGCGTTCCGTTTCGGACAGGGCCTCGAACCCCTCGACGACCGGCCCGAACGGCTCGGCCCTGCCTCGCTCGGCGAGGAAGATCTCGGCGGTGCGGATGATGTGGAGCGAGTTGCGCTCGCATTCCTCGGCCGTGGCACCCCAGGCGGTGATGCCGTGGCCGCCCAGGATGCAGCCGATCGCCTGCGGGTTGGCCTTCTTGACCGCCGCGATGTCCAGGCCGAGCTGGAATCCGGGGCGGCGCCAGGGAACCCACACCACGCTGTCGCCGAAGCACTCGGCGGTCAGCTTCTCGCCGTCGGCGGCGCAGGCCAGCGCGATGCCGGAGTCGGGGTGCAGGTGGTCGACGTGGGGAGCGTCCACCAGGCCGTGCATCGCGGTGTCGATGGACGGGGCGGCGCCGCCCTTGCCGTGCGCGCAGTAGTCGAACGCGGCGACCATCTCGTCCTCGCGCTCCACCCCGGGGTAGACGTCGGTGAGGGCGCGCAGCCGGTCCAGGCGCAGCACGGCCAGACCGGCCTCGGTCAGCGTGCCGAGGTCGCCACCCGACCCTTTGACCCACATGAGTTCGACGTCGCCGCCGGTCACCGGGTCGGTCTCGGTGCCCTTCGCGGAGGTGTTGCCGCCCGCGTAGTTGGTGTTGCGGGGGTCGGCGCCGAGCCGGCGGGACCGGGCCAGCAGGGCCGCGGCTTCGGGATGAGGAGCCATGTTCCTAGTCCTTAAGGAGAGTGTCTGCTTGTGCTCAAAGGCCCCGAGGGGCGAAGGGAGCCGCGGCGCCGGCCGACCGTGCCGCCGATGGGCGGCCGTGCGGCGGCTTCGGCCGGTGTGGCGGGACCGCTGCACGCTCGCGGTCCCGTGACGGCCCGGCCGAAACCGCCGTGGCGCTCACGCGCCCCAGCCGGCCTGCTGCCCGCCGACCCGTTCCTCGGCGATCCTGGCCGCCCATCCGGAACGGTGGTACGCGGCGACCGGGTCCGGGTCCAGGCCCAGCTCCTCGCGCACCTCGCCCAGCAGCGGACGTACGTCCGTGTTGTAGGCGTCCATCAGCACGGCGTTCGCGGCGAGCACGTCGCCCGAGCGCTGGGCGGTCGTCAGCGCCGCACGGTCGACGAGCAGCGCCTTGGCCGTCGCCTCCTGGACGTTCATCACCGAACGGATGATCGCCGGGATCTTGGCCTCGATGTTGTGGCACTGGTCGAGCATGAAGGCGACGTCCGGGGTGAAGCCGCCGCCGCGGATCACTTCGTACATGATCCGGAACAGCTGAAAGGGATCGGCAGCGCCGGCCATCAGGTCGTCGTCCGCGTAGAAGCGGGAGTTGAAGTCGAAGGCGCCGAGCTTCCCCTCACGCAGCAGGGTGGCGACGATGAACTCGATGTTGGTGCCCGGGGCGTGGTGTCCGGTGTCGACGACGACCTGCGCCCTCTCGCCCAGCTTGAGGCAGTGGGTGTACGCCGTGCCCCAGTCCGGCACGTCGGTCGTGTAGAAGGCGGGCTCGAAGAACTTGTACTCCAGCAGCAGCCGCTGGTCGTCGCCGAGCCGCTCGTACACCTTCGCCAGGCCTTCGGCGAGCCGGTCCTGGCGCTCGCGGATGTCGTCCTGGCCGGGATAGTTGGTGCCGTCGGCGAACCACAACTTGAGGTCCTTCGAACCGGTCGCGTCCATGATGTCGACGCATTCGAGGAGATGGTCCAGGGCCTTGCGGCGGACGGTGGCGTCCGGATGGCAGACACTGCCCAGCTTGTATGCGTCGTCCTGGAAGGTGTTGGAGTTGATGGTTCCCAGCTTCAGGCCGCGCTCCTCGGCGTACGAGGCGAGCGCCGCGTAGTCGTCGACCCTGTCCCAGGGAATGTGCAGCGCGACGGTCGGCGCGGTTCCGGTGAACTCGTGGACCTTCGCCGCGTCGTCCAGCTTCTCCCACGGGGTGCGCGGCACTCCCGTCTGCGCGAACACCTTGAAGCGGGTACCGGAGTTGCCGTAGCCCCAGGACGGCGTCTCGATCCGCTGTCCGGCGAGTGCGGCCTTCACGGCAGCGATGTCAGTCATGTTCACCTCGGGAAGCGCGCCCTTGGTCGGGCTGGCAGACACACAAATGTGTGAATCGATTCATTGCACCGGAAAGTTAGCCCCGGGTTTCGTGAGCGTCAAGAGTCTTCGCCGGCCGACCGCCGCGTTACGTAATCGTGCTATCGGTTTTGCGCAGCCGTGGACAGCCCTTATTCCGTACGGGGCAAGGGGTGTCGGCCAGGTGGACTTGATCGCCTTCTCCTGTTTCGTCGCGTTGCCCCGAAGTTGACCCCTTGACCCTGAGGGGCGGGCAGGGCTAGCTTCCGGGCAACCTCACTGAAACATTTCATGCCGGGTGACCGCATCGGCACGGTTCGGCGTGCCCAGATCCCCTGGCCGACCCTGATCCCCATGGAGAAACACATGACGCAACCCGAACCGGATGCGACTCCGGTACTCGCGCTGGAGGAGGTGAGCAAGTCCTTCGGCGCCGTCCGGGCCCTGCGCGGAGTCTCCCTGCGGCTGTACGCCGGAGAGGTCCACGCCCTCGCCGGCGAGAACGGTGCGGGCAAGTCGACCCTGATCAAGGCCCTGGCCGGCGTGCACCGGCCCGACACCGGTACGGTGCTGCTCGACGGATCAACGGTGGAGTTCCACGGCCCGGCCGACGCTCGCGACGCGGGGGTCGCCGTGATCTACCAGGAGCCGACGCTCTTCCCCGACCTGTCGGTCGCCGAGAACATCTTCGTGGGCCGCCAGCCCTCCCGCTCCTTCGGCCGGGTGGACCACCGCGCGGTGAAGCAGGCCGCCGCCGACCTCTTCGCCCGCCTCGGCGTCGACCTCGACCCCGAACAGCCCGCCCGCGGACTGTCGATCGCCGACCAGCAGCTCGTCGAGATCGCCAAGGCGCTCTCCTTCGAGGCCCGTGTCCTGATCATGGACGAGCCGACCGCCGCCCTCACCGGCAGCGAGGTGGCCCGCCTCTTCGGCGTCGTCAGGACGTTGCGCGAGCAGGGCGCCGCCGTGCTGTTCATCTCGCACCGCCTGGAGGAGATCTTCGAGCTGTGCCAGCGGGTGACCACCCTGCGGGACGGCGCCTGGATCGGCAGCGAGCCGCTGGCCGGACTCACCGAGGACGACCTGGTACGCCGCATGGTCGGCCGCGACCTCGACGAGCTGTACCCCAAGCAGCAGACCGAGATCGGCGAGCCGGCGCTCACGGTGCGCCGGCTCACCCGGGAGGGCGTCTTCACCGACGTGTCCTTCGAGGTGCGGCGCGGCGAGATAGTGGGTCTGGCCGGACTGGTGGGGGCGGGCCGCAGTGAGGTGGCGCGGGCCGTGTTCGGCGTCGACCGCTGGGACGGCGGCGAGGTCGAGGTGCTCGGCCAGAAGCTCAAGCCGGGCGCTCCGAGCCTGGCGATGGCCGCCGGTGTCGCCCTCGTCCCGGAGGACCGCCGCGCCCAGGGCCTGGTGATGGAGATGTCCATCGGACGCAACATCGGGCTTACCGGCTTCGCGGAAACCACCCGCGCCGGACTGATGAACCGCCGGGCCGAGCGCGACCGCGCCGTCGACTGGGCCGTGAAGCTCCAGGTGAAGTACGCCCGTCTGGCCGACGTCGTCGGCACCCTGTCGGGCGGCAACCAGCAGAAGGTCGTCCTGGCCAAGTGGCTGGCGACCGCCCCCCAGGTGCTGATCGTCGACGAGCCGACCCGCGGCATCGATGTCGGCACCAAGGCCGAGGTTCACCGGCTCCTGTCCTCGCTCGCCGCCCAGGGCGTCGCGGTGCTGATGATCTCCTCCGATCTGCCGGAGATCCTCGGCATGGCCGACCGGGTCCTGGTGATGCACGAGGGCCGCCTGGCCGCGGAGATACCGCGCGCGGAGGCGACCGAGGAGACCGTGATGGCGGCGGCCACCGGCCGCGCAGTCCGAGGAAGGGACGCGGCATGACCACCACCGCCGAACCGGTGCGGAGTGCACCCGGATCCCAGGCCTCCGGAGCCCGCAGCCTCATCGACAAGATGTTCAAGGTGCGCGAACTGGCAGTCCTCGCCGTACTCGTGGTGATGCTCGGCGCCACCCAGATCTACAACGGCGAGTTCCTGTCCGAGCAGGGCATCAAGGACTTGCTGCTCAACGCGACCATCCTGGCCCTCGTCGCAACCGGCCAGGCCGTCGTGGTGATCACCCGCAACGTCGATCTGTCGGTCGGCTCGGTGCTCGGCATCTCTGCCTTCGCCGCCGGCAACTACCTGAACGGCGGCGGCAGTCCGCTGGTCGCGGTGCTGCTCGCGGGCGCGCTCGGAGCGCTCTTCGGGCTTCTCAACGGGGCCCTGGTCAGCCTCGGCAAGGTGCCCGCCCTCGTGGTCACCCTCGGCACCCTCTACATCATCCGCGGCATCAACTCCATCTGGGTCGGCTCCCGGCAGGTCACCGCGGACGCGCTGCCCAAAGGCTTCGTCGGTTTCGGCCACGACGGCATCCGGGCGGTTCCCTACCTCGCCCTGCTCGCCCTCGTCGTGCTCCTCGCGGTCGGGTACTACCTGCGCAGCTACCGGAGCGGACGCGACCTCTACGCCCTGGGCTCCAGTCCCGAGGCGGCCCGTCTCGCGGGTGTCCCGGTCCGGGGCCGCATCATGACCGCGTACGTCCTGTGCGGAGCCCTCGCGGGACTCGCCGGTGCCCTCTACCTCGCCCGCTTCGGCAACGTCGACTCCGCCACCGGCAACGGTTACGAACTCACCGTGGTCAGCGCCGTCGTGGTCGGTGGCGTCGCCTTCACCGGCGGCTCCGGAAGTGTCTACGGAGCGGCGCTCGGGGCCGTGCTGCTCACCTCCATCAACAGCGTGCTCCCCGCGATCGGCGTCAGCTCGGTGTGGGTCACCGCGATCAACGGCTTCCTGCTGCTGCTCGCCATCGCCGTCGACCGGATCCTGGCCCTGCGGGTCGCCGCAGGGCTGCGCAAGAAGGCCGCACAGATGAGGAGTGCCCGCCATGACTGACACCACTACGAAGGCCATGGCCCGGCGCGGCCTCGGCGGCGCGGTGCGCTGGGACAGCGCGGTGGGCGCCCTGTTCGTCGTCCTGCTGCTGTGCTCCTTCTCGTTCGTCGACAACTTCGGCAACGCGCTCAACGTCTCTTTCCTGATCGGCAACACCCTGCCGATCGCCCTGATCGCGCTGCCCATGACGATGCTCGTGATCTCCGGCGAGGTCGACCTGTCCGTGGGCTCCACGGCGGGCCTCTCCGGCGCGGTGATGGGCGCGCTGTGGAACGAGGGCATGGCCATCGAGACGATCATCCCGCTGTGTCTGGCGCTCGGTGTGGTCTGCGGTCTGATCAACGGACTGCTCGTCACCCGTCTCGGCCTGCCCTCACTCGCCGTCACCATCGGCACCATGGCCGCCTACCGCGGCATCGCCCAGATCGTCCTCGGGTCCGACTCGGTCACCGACTTCCCCTCCCAGTTCCTGGACTTCGGCGCGGGCCGGATCGGCGACACCTTCATCCCGTACGCCGCGGTGCCGTTCCTCGTGCTGCTGGCCATCGCCGTCGTCGTCCTGCACGCCACTCCCGTCGGGCGTTCGCTGTTCGCGACCGGTGCCTCCGAGGAGGCGGCCCGGTTCGCCGGCATCCGCGTCAAGCGCCTGAAGCTGTCCATGTTCGTCACCACCGGTCTGCTCTCCGCGCTCACCGGTGTCTTCTGGGCCCTGCACTACGCCAGCGCCCGCTACGACAACGCCACCGGCCTCGAACTCTCGGTCATTGCCGCGGTCCTGCTCGGCGGCATCGACTTCGACGGCGGCAAGGGCACGCTCGGCGGCGCGATCGCCGGTGTGTTCCTGCTCGGCACCCTGCAGAACGTGATGAGCCTGCTCAACGTCTCCGCCCAGTCCCAGATCGTCGTCACCGGTGTCCTGCTGGTGGTCTCCGTCCTGGCCCCGCGCGTCGGTCGGCAGATCGCCCGGAGCAGGGCCCGCAGGAAGGCGACCGCGGTCCCCCTGACACCACCGGCCGCCACCACCTGACGAAGCCGGCACCGGCCGCCATGCCTCGAGCCAGACAGCATCCCTGCCAAACAGCATCCCTGTACAAAGCCGTACTTCGCAAAGATAGGACCCTCATGTCTCTCGCCACCGTCAGAACTCGTCGGCTCACCCTTGCCGTCGCCACCGCCACCGTTTTCGCCCTGGGCGCCACCGCCTGCGGCGGCACCACCAAGAACGACACGGACAAGACGTCCGGTTCGGCCGTGACCGGAAAGGCAGACGCCAACGCGGAGACCAAGAAGGGCCTGAAGATCGCGTTCCTGCCCAAGCAGGTCAACAACCCGTACTTCACCATCGCTGACAAGGCCGGTAAGAAGGCCGTCGAGGCGCTCGGTTCGACCTACCAGGAGGTCGGCACCAGCAGTGGCACCGACACCTCCGGCCAGGTGTCCTACGTCAACACCCTCACTCAGCAGCAGGTGAACGGCATCGCGGTGTCCGCCCAGGACCCGGGCGCCCTGTGCACCGCGCTGAAGCAGGCCATGAAGAACGGTGTCAGTGTCGTCACCTACGACTCCGACACCAAGACCGACTGCCGTCAGGTCTTCGTCTCCCAGGCGTCCGCCGAGGACCTTGGCCGTACCCAGGTCCAGCAGCTGGCGAAGCAGATCGGCGGCAAGGGCGAGATCGCGATCCTCTCCGCCGCCCAGACCGCCACCAACCAGAACACCTGGATCGACTTCATGAAGGAGGAACTGAAGAAGCCCGAGTACAAGGACATCAAGTTGGTCAAGGTCGCCTACGGCGACGACGACGCCCAGAAGTCCTTCCAGCAGACCCAGGGCCTGCTCCAGGAATTCCCCGAGCTGAAGGGGATCATCTCCCCGACCACCGTGGGCATCAAGGCCGCCGCCCAGTACCTGTCCGGCTCCAAGTACAAGGGCAAGGTCAAGCTGACCGGCCTGGGCACCCCCAACGACATGCGTGCATACGTCAAGAACGGCACCGTCGACGCCTTCGAGCTGTGGGACCCGAACAAGCTCGGTGAGCTCGCCGCCCGCACTGTCGTCGCCCTGCAGTCGGGCCAGATCACCGGCGCCGAGGGACAGGCCTTCAAGGCCGGTGACATGGGGACTTACACCATCGGCAAGGACGGTGTGGTCTCCCTTGGCAAGCCGACCGTCTTCGACGCGAAGAACATCGACCAGTACAAGTTCTGATCCCGGCGGAGGGGGCCGCTTCGCCGCGACCGCGGGGAGCGGCCCCGCCTTTGTACGCACCAATCGAGGACATGACATGCAACGCGTCTGCTTCCTGCTCAAGGTCAGGTCCGACCGGGCCGATGAGTACCGCGAACGCCACGGCCACGTGTGGGCCGCGATGCGCGAGGCACTCTCCGCGGCCGGCTGGCACAACTACTCGCTCTTCCTGCGCGAGGACGGTCTGCTGGTCGGCTATCTGGAGACCGAGGACTTCGACGCGGCCCGCGCCGCCATGGACGCCACCGATGTGAACGCGCGGTGGCAGGCCGAGATGGCCGGGTTCTTCGAGGAGCTGGACGGCCGGGCACCCGACTCCGCCATGCTCCCGCTCACGGAGGTGTTCCACCTGACATGAGAACCGGGCTGGGTTTCTTCGGGACGGACGGCTCCGAGCCGTTCCCGCCGCTCCACGGTCCCGTCATCCGCGGCGCCGACCGGGAGGGCGACTCAGGAAAAAGTACGCCGGTCAACCGGTCCACGGTCGATATCAAGGACGTGGCACGGGAGGCGGGGGTCTCCGTCGGCACCGTCTCCAATGTGCTCAACCGCCCCGAGCGGGTCTCCGACCGGACCCGCCGCCATGTCCAGCAGGTGATCGCCCGCCTCGGCTACGTCCGCAGCGAGTCCGCCCGCCAACTGAGGGCGGGCCGCAGCCGTATCGTCTCGCTGCTCGTCCTGGACATGGGCAACCCGTTCTTCGTCGACGTCGTGCGCGGGGCCGAACGCACCGCACGCGACGCGGGCATGCGCGTGATGGTCTGCAACAGTGGCCAGAGCGTCCAGGAGGAGGCGGACTACCTCGCCCTCTTCGCGGAGCAACGGGTGCGCGGGGCGCTGGTCACCCCCGCCGACTCCAGCGGCCGTACGCTACGAGAGTTCCGCCGGTTCGGTATTCCCTTAGTGGTCGTGGACCGGGTGATCGGCGACGAGGAGGGCTGCTCGGTCGCCGTCGACAACGTGGCCGGCGGTGCCCTGGCCATCAGGCACCTGACGGCTGTCGGCCACCGCCGGATCGCGTTCGTCAGCGGGCCCGAGCACCTCAAACAGGTGCAGGACCGGCGGGCGGGTGCCCTGGCTGCCCTCGCCGAGGAGGGGCTGTCCCACGAGGCACTGCACGAACTGCCCACCGAGCGCCTCGACGTGGCCGCGGGCCGGGACGCCGGAGCCCGCCTGCTGGGGCTGGCGCGGCGGCCCACCGCAGTGTTCTGCGTGAACGACCTGCTGGCCTTGGGGGTGCTCCAGACGCTGTACACCGCGGGTGTGACGGTGCCCGACGACATCGCCATCGTCGGTTACGACGACATCGAGTTCGCGGCCGCGGCGACCGTGCCGCTCACCTCGGTGCGTCAGCCCGCCTACGCCATCGGCACCATCGCCGCCGACCTGTTGCTGCGGGAAACGGGCGAGAAAGCCGGCGAGCACCGGCACGAACACGTGGTGCTCCAGCCGGAGCTGGTGGTACGGCAGTCGAGCACGGCGGGCGGCTGAGGTACGCCGGGGCCGCGGAACATCACCACCGGGCCCGGAGCGTCGGCTTCCGGAGGCCGAGAAACACAGGGCCGAGAATCACACAGGGCCGAGAATCACCGAGGCCGCTTCCCGGAGCCGGGGAGCGGCCCCGGTGTTCCGCGTTCCGCCGTGCCCGCGCCGCCCGGCAGGTCACGCCCGATCTCCGTCATTCCCGTACAACACGCCGGGCCGGGGATAGCTGGTCCCCGGCCCGCGCTCACCTCGGTGCCGTGCTCACGCGTGCACGGTCGCGGTCCCGTACGGCACCACCCGCACCGGGCCCAGCAGCCCGTACGCCTGACGCTTGGCGGCGCCGAAGACCGGCGCGTCGGCCACCCGCAGCCGGTTCAGCAGCGTCGTCGCCACCTCCACCTCGACGGAGTTGGAGCCGTGCCGCAGCCGCGAGCCCAGGTCCACCACCCGCGTCACCTGGTCCGCCGGCGGAAGGGCGTGGCCGTTGACGCGGATGCGGAAGGTGTCGCAGACCTCGCCCAGCTCCAGCCGCGCCCCGGTCCCCTCGGTCCACTCCCTGCCCAGGGTGAAGGTGGCGCGGTAGGTACCCACGCCCGAAACGTCCTCAAGACCCGTGATCTGCGACCACGGCAGCAGCCCGTCCGGCAGTGACAGCTGGTGCTGCACATGGACGGTCTCGGTGGCGGTCGAGCCCGGCCGCCAGTCCTCGACGTTCAGCTTCCACGACTCCAGGTCGAACGGTGCGGGCACCGTCCGGATGACGGCATTCATCGAGCGCCCGTTGTCGAACGTGGTGCGGTAGGAGCCCGCCGTGGCGGCCCGCAGCTCGAACTTCCGGCCGTCGGTGGTGACCACCTCGTCGGCCCCCGTTGCGGTGACGTGCCGGGCGGAGACGCCACCGGAGGGCCGGGACAGCCGCACGATGCTCACAGCACCGGGCGCCAGGTCCACCGTGAGACGGATCCGCCCGTCCTCGGTGCGGGTGTACGCGGCGAGCGGCGTGACCGATCCGGTCCACGGGTCGAGCAGGTGGGGGACGGCCCCGCGGACATGACCGGTCAGGGTGACGTCGTGACGGATCCGGGAACCCGTCGACCCCTTCTTGCTGACTGCGTCGTTGGCGAAGAAGAAGTAGTCCGCGTCGTCGCTCCGGCGGTGCGCGTGCAGCAGCATCGACGTCTCCGCGTACTCCACGTCGCGCCGCAGCCCCAGTGCCTCGATGGCTTCGGGAACGTCGGGACGGTCCGCGACGGCGTGCACGGTGGGACGCTTCTGCAACTCCACGAGCAGCTCGCGCAGCCGGGCGTTGTCGTCCGCGGCCGCGGGCATTCCGGGCACGTGTGCGTCCGACCAGTCGCCTATCAGGATGATCGCGAGGCCCGCGTCCGCGTACGCGACGAGTCGCCGGGCCACATCGAGCTGGAGCGTGTGCTCACGGCCGCTCATGACGTCGCCTTCGACGACCAGCGCCTTGCAGGAGGGGCCGTCGGGGGCGAACCGGCCGTTGCGCACCACGGCGCTGGGCAGGTCCAGCAGACGCGGGCTGAGGAAGGTGTGCGTCCAGCCGGCGGGCACGCCGTCACTGGTGAACCAGGGCGCCCCGAGCCCGGAACCCGCGTAGCCCTTCTGGCGAAGCACCCCCACATCGACCTGGTTGACCCCGGTCTGCAGCACCTGCTGGACCCTGGCCAGGCAGTCGGCGACGGTGTCGGCGTGCCGCCAGGTGGGCTGGCGCGGGCCCCAGGCCTCGCCGTAGCCGGCACTGCCGTTGTACGGCGAGAAGGCGGCGAAGCCCGGCCAGGAGGCGCCGGGCGCGTCGGCGTAGGCGAAGCCGTGGAATACCGCCTGGTTGACGCCGGCCGCGTACTGGGTGACCAGCTTCTTGAGAGTGGCGGACCAGGTGGTCGAGTAGGCGCCGCCGGCCACACCGCCGGCCTCGTTCGACAGGACGAGCCGGCCGCCCATGTCCCGGCCGCCCGCCAGGCACCGGAAGTCGTCCAGGTTCTTGAAGCCGAGGGACTCGCCCTCGGGGATGTCCAGGATCGCGGCCTTGTAGATCGCGTCGGTCTCCAGGCCGTACGGCTGGATGCGCAGCTTCAGGCCCAGGGTGTGTGCCCAGTTCTGCAGCGGGCGCAGGTGGTGCTCGACGTACAGCTCGGTGATGACGTCCATGACGTCGCTGCGCACCGGTTTGTCGATGGCCGAGCCGAAGCTGAAGACGGGCTTCTCCTTCTTCTCGACGATGGTCGCCAGGTACGGCAGCAGCGAGTACCCCTTGCGGCGCTCGAACTCGGCGGGCAGCTTCGGGGTCCACAGGGTGGCGTCGGTCTCGAGTTCGATGGAGTCCTCGAACAGAGCGCCGCCGACGTCGCGCAAGAGTGACCGGATCGCCGGGGTGAGGATGTGCTGCTCCCAGAAGCCGGTGACGGCGCCGGTGCCCGCGTCGCTGAAGTGGTCGACGACGTAGGAGAGCGGGGCGGTGTGCGCCGGGCCTTCCGGGCGCTGGCCGGAGCCGCGCTCCCAGTAGGGCACGATCAGCCAGGTGCCGTCGTCGGGTGCGGTCCAGGTCAGGGTGGAGCCGCGCACCGCCGAAGTGACGTCGGTGACGCTGGGCTGGTCCAGGACGACGGGGACGGCGTCGGCCGAGCTGCCTGCGGCGATCCGGACGGCCTGCACCAGCAGCGGCCGCTGGACGGTGACGTCCCCGGAGGCCTCGGACACGGCGGCCGGTAGCGGCCCCGAGTAGGTTTCGCCCGGCGCCACCACGAGCCGGCCGTGAGCGAGTTCCTTGGCGGCCGCAGTGCTGTCCGGGGTGATCGAGGGAACCGCGGCCGGCCAGGCCGGGCCGACCGTCAGGTCCACCACCACGTCGTGCCGCTTCGCGGCCCGCAGCGCGGCCTCCACGGCCGCCGTCCACGCCGGGGTGCCCCAGCCGTAGCGCTGGGCGTCGATCTGCCGGCTGAGGCTGTGGGTGACGGCCGCGATCTCCACCCCGCCGAAACCGGCCTCGGCGATCCTCTCGATCTCGTCCGCGATCTCACGGGTGTTCACCAGCGCGTCGGGCCACCACCAGCGGAACTTGGGGCGCACGCCGGGCGCGGGGTCCTCGAAGCCGCGCGGCACGGCGCCCCCCTTGCCCTCCCTCGCCGCCGCGGGAACTGCCGTCAGGGGCAGGGAAGTCGCGGCAGCACCGGCCAGGGCCCCCATCGTCAGTACGGTTCGCCGTCGCAGGCTCATGTTGCTCCTTGTCGGGCCCACCGGGGCGCGAAGTACCGGGCCCCGGAATGCAGGTCCGTTTGAAACGACGTTTCAAACGATTCAATTAACGCGCCGGAAACCTATGTCCTCGGTGAGCTCAAGGCAATAGGGGTGAAGAAAAGAGCTGTTGCGTACGTCTTGACGCGCGGTGATCGCGCCCCCAGAGTTGCCGTCGTCCAAAAAAACGATTCAACTCTCGCTGTGCAGAGGAGTCTCCGCATGCCACGAAAGAGCCTGACGCGCAGACGCTTCGTGATGGGAACCGGGGCTGCGGTCGGCGCTTGGGCGGTCGGCGGGGCGCCGGCCGCCGCGGCCGGTGACCGTGGCTCCCCGACCGGATCCACGGCCTTTCGCCCCGCGCTGGCCGAGTTCGCGCCGGGATCGGTACGGCTGCTGGACAGCCCCTTCCTCGACAACATGCGGCACACCTGCGCCTATCTCGAAGCTGTCGACATCGACCGTCTCCTGCACACGTTCCGCATCAACGTCGGCCTGCCGTCGAGCGCGCAGCCTTGCGGCGGCTGGGAGGCCCCGGACGTTCAGCTGCGTGGCCACAGCACCGGGCACCTGCTGTCCGGGCTCGCGCTGGCGCACGCCAACACCGGGGACGACCGGTACGCGGACAAGGCCCGCCGTATCGTCGATGTGCTGGCGGAGTGTCAGGCGGCGTCTCCCGCAGCGGGATACGGCGAGGGCTACCTCTCGGCCTTCCCCGAGCAGGTCTTCGCCGACCTGGAGGCGGGCGCGAAGCCCTGGGCGCCGTACTACACCATCCACAAGATCATGGCCGGCCTCCTCGACCAGTACCAGTTGTGCGGGAACGAGCGGGCCCTGGGCGTTCTCGAGGCCATGGCGGGCTGGGCCGACCGCCGCACCGCACCGCTCACCCCGGACCAGCTCGACCACGTGCGCCGCGTGGAGTGGGGCGGTATGAACGACGTGCTCGCCGCCCTGCATCTGGCCACCGGCAGCCGGGCGGCCCTGCGCACGGCCCGCCGCTTCGACCAGGAGGATCTGTTCGGCCCGCTCGCTGAGGGACGCGACCAACTGGACGGCCGGCACGCGAACACCGAGATCGCCAAGATCGTGGGCGCGGCCCGGATGTACGAGGCGACCGGCGAGGGGCGCTACCGCGCGATCGCCTCGAACTTCTGGGACATCCTGGTCCACGACCACTCGTACGTCATCGGCGGCAACGCCAACCAGGAGTTCTTCGGCCCGCCCGGCGAGATCGTCAGCCGGCTGTCCGAGGAGACCTGCGAGAACTGCAACACGTACAACATGCTCAAGCTGGGTCGGCGGCTGTTCCTGCACGACCCCTCCCGGGCCGAGCGCATGGCCCACTACGAGTGGGCCCTGTACAACCAGATGCTCGGCGAGCAGGACCCCGACTCCGAACACGGATTCGTCACCTACTACACCGGCCTGTGGGCAGGGTCGCAGCGTCAGCCCAAGGGTGGTCTGGGCGCCGCACCCGGCAGTTACAGCGGCGACTACGACAACTTCTCGTGCGACCACGGCACCGGCCTGGAGACCCACACGAAGTTCGCGGACAGCATTTACTTCCACTCGGCCCGCGCCGGTCGCCCCGAGCTCTACGTGAACCTCTTCATCCCCTCCGAACTGCACTGGCGCAAAGAGAAAATGATCATTCGTCAGGAAGGCGGCGGATACCCCGACTCCGGGCGGGTCCGGCTCACGGTCACCGGCTCGCCGTCCCGGTTCCGGCTGCGGATACGGATACCGGGATGGCTCGCCGACGGCACGCGCCACCGGACCGCCCGTATCACCGTCAACGGCCGCATCGTCGACTGCGACGCCAAGCCGGGGACGTACGCGACCCTCGACCGGCAGTGGCGGTCCGGCGATACCGTCGAGATGACCCTGCCCCGCGAGGTCGTGGAGCGCCCCGCACCGGACAATCCGCATGTCGTGGGGTTGTCCTACGGGCCGCTGGTACTGGCCGGCGAGTACGGGACTACCGGGTCTGTGACGATTCCCACCCTTGAGGACGGACCGGTACGACGGACCGCGAACGGAGGGACCGCGTTCACGGCACGCGCGGACGGGACACCGATCAGCCTGCGGCCCTTCCACCAGGTCCACCACCAGCACTACAACGTCTATTTCGCACGCCCACCCCGCCAGGACCGCCCGCGGGACATCGCACGCTACCTGCTCGACGAGGGCGCCGGCACCACCGTCGCCGACAGAACTGGACACCACCCCGACGGCCTGCTCGCGGGGGGCGCGGCATGGACTGCCGGTCGCGGAGCGGCCGGAGCGGTGGCGCTGGACGGCGCGGGCGGCCATGTCGTGCTGCCGCGCGGCCTGCTGACCGGCCTGACCGAGCTCACGGTGAGCGCCTGGACGCGCCTGGACTCGGTGGCCAACTCGGCACGGATCTTCGACCTCGGCTACCACAAGAACACCTACCTCTTCCTCGCGGCCCGCACCGGAACGGGCTTCCCGAGGGCCGCCCTCAAGATCGCCGGGATGGAGCGCGAGGACGTCGTGGACTCCGGTGTGCCGCTGCCGCAGGGCAGGTGGGTCCATGTGGCGCTCGCCCTCGGCGACGGCACGGGAGTGCTGTACATCGACGGGACCGAGGCCGGGCGCAACGAGGCCATGGTCTGCTCACCCCTGCTGCTCGGCGACACCAGCCGCAACTACCTGGGACGTTCGCAGAACGCCACCCACCCCTATCTGCACGGTGCCGTGGCGGACTTCCGAATCCACAACCGGATGCTGTCGCCGCAGGACATGGCGGCGCTGGCACGCAGATGAGGCCGTCCCCCGACGGCTCAGGACCGTCCGGCCGAGGACCGCGGGCTCTTTTGGCAGACCCGGGCCCGGTGTGGTCCGGGTCCGCCCTCCTGTGCCGACGGCCGGACGTCGTCGTCCGCGGACATGACTGATCGTCAATCTCTCGTGCCGTCACGCATCACGCGTGGCGTGCCGTCCTTACGCAACCCAGCACAGAAAGCAGATCGCACTCCCATGCCGCATTTCTTCAGCTCGCCCGAAGGCGCCTCCCGACTGACGAGACGCCGCTTCGTGACCCTGGCCGCGCTCACCACCGCCACCGCCACCGGTGGCATTCTGAACGGACTGCCCGCCTTCGCGTCCGGGCAGTCCGGCCACCCCGGCCACTCCGACGGCACCTCCCTGCCTGCCTTCGGCGACATCGACTTCGCCGACCCCGGCCGCGACAGCCGGCCCGCCGTGTACTGGTACTGGAACGGCCCGGTCACCAACGAGCTCGTCGAGACCCAGATGGCCGACCTCCGCTCCAAGGGCATATACGAGGTCATCGTCTTTCCCTACGACAACGCCGAGATGCAGCCCGCTTTCTTCACCGAGGGCTGGTTCGACATCATCGAGCACGTGCTCACCACCGCCGAGAAGACCGGCATGAAGGTGTGGTTGTTCAACGACAACCACTTCCCCAGCGGCCGGGCCGGCTACTTCATCACACGAGGCGGCACCGTCGGCTCACGCACCTACGAGGCCCGCCCCGACCTGCGCCTGAAGGGCCTGTGGCGCTCCACGCACATCGTCCAGGGACCGGCGAGCGCGCGCCTGACCCGGACCACCGGTGTCGGCGTCGACACCGGGAACCTGGTGGCCGACGCGGCCGTCCTGGCGGGCCCCGCCGTGCTGAGCGACAGCGCCGGATGGGGCGACTGCACCGTCTCCGGCAGCGTCAAGCCCGACGTCATCGCGGCCGGAATGCTGGTGAAGGCCTCGGCGGCGGGCGACGACGCACTGCTGGTCGAGTTCGAGCAGACCGGTGTCGTCACCATCAGCCGGGTCGTCGGCACGGAGTTCACTCAACTCGCCCGGTCCACACGTACCGACGGCTTCAACAAGACCAAGTTCCACACCCTGGCCGTCACAGTCGCCGGAGGCACGGCCACCGTCACGCTCGACGGCAAGGACAAGGGCACCGTCACCGACGAGGCCCTGGCCCAGGGCGGCGTCGGCGTGCACGCCCGGGACGGGCAGCGCTCCCTGTGGGACAGCCTGACCGTCACCGCCGCCGACGGCACCGCCCTCTACCAGCAGACCTTCGACCAGTCGTCCGCCGCGGGCGACTTCACCTTCCGGGACCTGCCCGAGGACGCCGCCCGCCCGATCGCCGCCACCGCCCGCCCCGTGGGCTCCACCGACGCAGGCGACCTGGTCGAACTCACCGGCCACCTCGACGGCACCTGGCAGGCGCCCGCTGGGCGTTGGCAGATCGACCTGTTCGGTGGCGCGCCGCTCACCGACGACTCCAGCGGCTACACGCGCGGATACGCCGACCTCCTTGACGACGAGCCCGTCGAACTCTTCCTCGACATCGTGCCCGGAGAGTACTACCGCCGCTTCCGCCGCTACTTCGGCTCGGTGATCAAGGGCTTCTGGGACGACGAGCCGTTCATCGCCTCCGCCGCCCCCCACCCCTTCAAGCGCCGGCCCTGGTCGCCCACGCTCGCCGCGGAACTGAAGGCTGTCGGCGCCGAGCCCGGCGCCGCCTACGCCAGTGCCTTCGACGAACTCGGCGAACAGGGAAGGATCCTGCACGGTCGCTACTGGGAGGCCGTCTCCAACCGGTTCGCCCAGTACTTCGCCAAGCAGGCCAAGTGGTACGGCGATCGCGGCGTGAGCCTGATCACCAACCCCCTCTACGACGAGACGGCCCCCTCCAAGCGCATGCAGTCCACCGGCGACCTGCACAAGGTCAACCAGTGGGCGCAGGTACCGGGCGGCGACGCGATCACCGCCGAGTACGAACTCGACACGCCCACCATGGACCCACGCAACCCCGCCTCCGTCGCCCACCAGATGGGGCGCCCGCGCGTGCTGATGGAGGCCTTCGGCAACATGGGCTGGCAGGTCGCCCCCGACTTCATACGGGCCCTGCTCGGCGCGTACGCGACGCGCGGCATCAACTTCACCGCGCTGCACGCACTGTGGACCGACGAGACCCATGTCTACTTCGCGCCGCCGTTCGGCCCCCGCAACCCCTGGTGGTGGTCGATGCCCCCGATCACCGCCTGGATCGGCCGGGTCATGGAGCTGGCCCGTGGCACCTCCGGGGCCCGCACCGCGCTGCTGCAGCCGCAGCGTGCCGCCGAGCAGTTCACCGCCACCGCCCGCCAGGGCGAAGTCGACGCCGCCTTCGCCGAGACCGCGTTCGCCCTGGAGCGCGCCCAGGTCGACTTCGACCTGCTGCACGAGGGCGCCCTGGCCGGTGACCCGGACCTGCTCGCGCACGCCGCCCCGCGCGACGGTGTGCTCCGGGTCGGCGAGGCCTCCTACGACCTGGTGGTGCTGCCGGTCACCCCCGTGCTGGAGACGGCCGCGGTGCACACCCTGACCTCGTTCGTCCGGGGCGGCGGCACCCTCGTCGCCCTGGGCGACCTGCCCGCCCTTGCCGCCGACGGGGACAACACCACACTCAGACGTTCCCTGGCGGCGCTCTTCCCGTCCGGCACCGGCAGCCGCACCGTCGGCAGGGGCAAGGCCGTACGGGTCGCGGACGGTGCCGGCCTCGGCGCCGCCTGCCACACGGCCGGTGTCGCCGCGGCGGTCCTCGAACCGGCCGCCGAGGCCGTGCGGGTACTGCGCACCCGGCGTGGCGAGGACGTCGCCTTCCTGTTCAACAACGAGAGCGGCACGGCCGTCACCACCGAGGCCCTGCTGCCCGCCCAGGGCGTGCCCGAGGTGTGGGACCCGGCGACCGGCACCACCGGCCCCGCCCTGGTCCGTGGGCTGCCCACCTCCAAGGGCGTCCGGGTGCGGCTCACCCTTTCCCCCTACGAGACCCTCGCGGTAGTGGTGCGGCGCAAGGCCAAGGAGACCCCCTACCTCACCGAGACCGGCGGTCTGCCGGTCACCGGCATCACCCGGCACGGCAACAGGCTGCGGGTGACAGCGCTGGGCGAGGCTCCCGGCACGTACCGCCTCACCGCCCGCGACGGCAGCCACACCCGCACCGGGACGGCCCGCGTCACCGAGCAGCTCACGCCCCTCGCCCTCGACGGCGACTGGACCCTCACCCTCGCCCAGGAAGGCGCCGAACCCGTCACCCGCCCCCTGGCCGACTGGAGCGACATCGCCCGCCTGTACTCGGGCAGCGGCACCTACACCAAGGACGTCGCCCTCGACGCCCGCGCTCTGGCCGGGCGCCACCACATCCTCGACCTCGGTACGGTCCGCGAGGTCGCCGAGGTCACCGTCAACGGGCACAAGCTCGCACCGGCCCTGTGGTCCCCCTACCTCGTCGACGTCACCGATGCCCTCAGGCCGGGCGTCAACCAGTTCTCGGTACGGGTGTCCAACACCCTCTCCAACGAGCGGAACAAGCCCCTGCCGTCCGGCCTGCTCGGGCCGGTGAAGCTGCTCCCGCGCCTGGCGCTCACGGTCGAACTGGACTGACGCCCGCACCGTACCGGTCACCCCATCTTTCCGACGTACTCGTGGAGTTCCGCATGTCTCGCACGTCCCGTTCATCCCGCACGTCAAGCCGATCCCTCGTGCTCGCCTCCGCTCTCACCGCCCTGGTCACCACGGCGCCCTTCGCGCCGCCCGCTGCGGCCTCCCCGCTGCAGAGCACGGTCGCCGCCGAGGTACTGCGCACCCAGCACCTCAGCAGCGCCCTCGGCATCGACGACACCACCCCCGACCTGAGCTGGCAGCTCACCTCCCGCGGACGCGATACGGCCCAGACCGCCTACCGCATCCAGGCCGCCACCAGCCGCGACCGGCTGATGTCGGAACGGCCCGACCTGTGGGACTCCGGCAAGATCGAGTCGTCCGTCCCGCGGGCCACCTACGCCGGCCGCGCGCTCGGCTCCCGCACCCGTGTCTACTGGAGGGTCCAGCTCTGGTCCCGCGGCGGCGCACGCCCTGGCAACTGGAGCAGCCCGGTCGTTTTCGAGACCGGCCTGACCCGCGCCGCCGACTGGTCCGCGGACTGGATCACCAACGACGACTGGCAGCTGAGCAAGCACAGCGTCGAACCCGTCACCGTCAAGGTGCCCCGGACCACCGCCCGGTACGTCCGTCTCGACGTCACCGAGCTGGGCCTGCCCCTCGCCGACGATTTCCCCGCCCTCGCCCACCGGCTCCAGCTTGCCGAGATCGAGGTGCGCAACAGCGACGACCCCGGCGCCGACCTTGCCCGGGGCGCCACGGTCACCGCTTCCGAGTCGGACACCGAACGCAAGGTGTGGGAGCCCAGGCTCGCCACCGATGCCGTCACCAACAGCGCCTGGAGCCAGGCGGCCGGCTACTCCAGCCTGCCGCACTCCGGCTCCGACGTCTCCGGCGCGCCCGTCACCGTCACCCTCGACCTGAAGGAGACCAAGACCTTCGACCAGGTCGTGCTGTACCCGCGTGCCGACGCCCTCACCGACGACGGGCAGGTGCCCGGCTTCCCCGTCGACTACGCGCTGTCCACCTCCGACGAGGCCGACAGCTCGTACACGCGGGTGGCACATGTCACCGGCCAGAAGCCGCCCAAGCCCTACCTGCCCTCCGGACTGCCTCTGTTCGCGAAGGACTTCACCCTCCCGGGGAACATCAGGTCGGCCCGCCTCTACATCGCCGGACTCGGCGTGTACGACGCCGGCATCAACGGTGAACCGGTCGGCGACGCCGTCCTGGAACCCGCCAACACCGACTTCGCCGACCGGGTCCAGTACGCCACCTACGACGTGACGAACCGGCTGCACCGCGGCGAGAACACGCTGGCGGTCGAGCTGGGCAACGGCATCTCCAACCAGATCAGCACAGCCGACCGGTACCGCAAGCTGTACGGCAACCGCAGCGACCCCAAGCTGATCGCCCAGCTGGAGGTGACACTCGCCGACGGCACCGTGCGTCGCATCGCCACCGGCGACGACTGGCGTACCACCCTCGGCGCCACCACCTCCTCCAACTGGTACGGCGGCGAGGACTACGACGCCCGGCGCGAGATCCGTGACTGGGACGAACCCCAAGGCGACCGCTCCCACTGGGACCGGGCCGTCACCCTCGGCGCCGACTCCGCCCCGGCCGCCCTGAGCGCCCGTGAGACGGAACCCGTCCGGGTCGTCGAGACACTCAAGGGCAAGGAGGTCGACGGGGTCGCCGAGGGCAGCCGGATCTTCGACCTCGGCCGCAACATCGCCGGCTGGCCGGAGATCACCGTCTCCGCCCCGGAAGGCACCACCATCCGCGCCTACCCGGCCGAGAGCCTCAAGAACGGGCACGCCCACCAGTCCATCAGCAACGTCGGCGCCCCGCTATGGGACAGCTACACCACCGGCAACGACAAGCGACCCGAGACCTGGCACCCCAAGTTCAGCTACCACGGCTTCCGTTACATCGAGATCAAGGGGTTGCCGAACGGCGCCACAGTCTCGGCCAACGGCAAGGTACTGCGGGCCGACAACGACTCCGCGGGTTCCTTCTCCAGCTCCGACGGCCTGATCAACGGCATCCACTCGCTCATCCGGCGCTCCGTCGAGGGCAACATGATGAGCATCCTCACCGACTGCCCCAGCCGTGAGAAGCTCGGCTGGCTGGAGCAGGACCAGTTGGTCTTCCCCTCCCTCGCCGCCAACTACGACATGCGCGCCTACCTCCGCAAGATCGTCCGGGACATGGCCGACGCGCAGACCAGCGAGGGCCTGATCCCCTCCACCGTCCCCGACTACGTCGAACTCGCGGGCACCTACCGCAACGACGCCAACTGGGGCGGAGCGTTCGTTCTCGTGCCCTGGCAGCTGTACACCACCTACGGTGACCAGGAGACGATGCGCGCGTACTACCCCCGGATGAAGAAGTACGTGACGTTCCTGGAGCAGAAGGTCTCCGGTGGCATCCTCGACTACTCCCTCGGCGACTGGTTCACCCCGGACACCAGCTTCCCCAAGGCGGTGTCGGGCACGTACGGCTACTGGCACGTCGTGGACGCCCTGGCCGACATGGCCAAGGAGCTGGGCGAGGACGAGGATGCGGCCACCTATCGTGCCAAGGCCGACGCGAGCGTCCAGGCCCTGTCGGAGAAGCACTACGACCAGCAGAGCGGCACCTTCGGCGGCGGCGGCCAGGGCGCGGAGGCCCTCGCCCTGGACATGGGCGCCTACCCGGCTGGCGAACGCGAACGTCTCCTGGACCACTTCACGGCATCCGTCGAGGCAGCCGATTACCATCTGCTGCTCGGTGAGATCTCCCTGCCGGCCGCATTCCGCGTCCTGTCCGGTGCGGGCCGGGACGACATCGTCCACCGGATCGCCACGCAGACCACCAGCCCCAGTTACGGCTACCAGGTGCTGGCGGGCAACACCGCGCTCGGCGAGTCCTGGGACGGCGGCTCGGGCCAGTCGCAGAACCACTTCATGCTCGGCGCCATCGACTCCTGGTTCACCACCCGCCTGGCGGGCCTCGCCCAGGCACCGGGATCGGTCGGATACCGCTCACTGCGGATCGCCCCGGCCGTCGTCGGCGACCTGACCTCGGCACGCGCCACCTTCACCACGCCGTACGGTGAGGCGGCCAGCCAGTGGCAGCGCGAGACGAACAGGCTCTCCCTCACCGCACGCGTCCCGGCCGGCACCACGGCAACCGTCGAGGTCCCGTCCACCTCCGGCCCCGTCACCGCTCCTGACGGCGCCCGGCTGGTCGGCCACCGGGACGGCGTGCAGATCTACCAGGTGGGATCGGGCACCTGGACCTTCAAGTCGAGCTTCACACCCGGTAAGTGACCGGGTCTTCGAGGGACCTCCATGTCCTGCTCCGAGCGGGACGCGGGGTTCTGGGTTCGTAGAAGGCGCCGTCGCGGCGCATCGAGGGGAGGGGGCCCGGGATCTTTCCCGGGCACCCCTGTCCCAACGCGCCGGGGCGGCGGCGGAGGGACAGCCAGTGCCCGGGCGGCCGGTCCGGCTCGCGGCTGCATGGGGCTTCACCGGTCCAGCACCGGCGGATGTTCATGCACGCGATGCCAACGACCAGGCCCTGAGCAGGTCACCGATGGGTGATGTCGCCGTGATTCGGGACTTGGGCAACTACGAACTTCTCTGGCCCACGCCGCTGTTCGTGGCCGAGAGGGGAACGCATCCTCCGCTCCACCGGATTTTCCTGGGAAGAGCGCGCGAAGTGGCTGCTGACGGCGGCCCTCGTCGGCACACCACGGCAGTGGCGGACTTCGATGAGATACCCAGCCACAAGGATCCGGCAGCCGATCCCTGGGCCACCACGGCCGGCTCGGTGCCGGGCCCGCGCACCCCGCAGCCCGAGACGTTCCGAAGCCGACCTGACCGCACGAGCGGCCGGCCTGGTCTGCCGGCGTGCACCGGAGGCGGAGCGCCGCCGCGCGCTCCGGCGTGCTGGGGGCACCGTGGTGGAAGTGGCTCTGTCCGTGGGTAGTCCTCGGGTCAGGTGGCGCCGGGTACTTCTACGAGCCTGCCCGGTGGAGCCGCGAGCCCAGGGTGGCCCGGCGTCCGTGAAGTCCGTGGTCCCGCACCCCGAGTCGCTCGACCGACACATTACGGCCCGGTCCCGGCCGACGCCCGTCCTCGCTGATGGCGGTGAACTGAAGCTTGTCAGCCAGTGGGGCAACGAGATCGAGAGCCACTGTTTCGGCAACGAGAATGAGTGTCATCGTGTCTGATGGCGTGTGACATGCCGCTGATGGCGTAATAGGGACTTGGATCCGTTTGGGCAGGTCAGTCTGTGTGCGTCGATCACGGTCGTGTCAGGAGTCCGTGGGTGTACAGGTCGCGTGAGCGGGTTTTTGAGCGGATCCGCCGGGATCGTCGGTTGGATCCGTCGGTGTCGGGACGGGTGTTGGCCCAGCGGTACAAGGTGTCGCGGGTGGCGAAGGCGCTGTCCTCCCCATTGCCCTCGGAACGGAAGAAGCCGCCGCCCAGTACGAGCGTGGTGCACCCGGGCGATCCGCTCAGCACACCCGGGCATTGACGATGAACAACTCCGGGCGGTCATGCCGACGGCCCGCGATGATGAGCAGGAGATGGGCCTGTGACTGGGGCAACCGGCAGGGTGGCATTGGTAACAGGTGCCAGCAGCGGAATCGGTGCGGCCACCGCGCGCCTTCTGGCCGCGCGAGGGATGCGCGTGGTGGTCAACTACCTCCGCAGCGGCACGGCAGCCGAGGAGGTCGTGGCCGACATCGAGGCAGCAGGCGGCCATGCCATGACCGTGCGGGCCGACGCGCGCGAGGCAGCGGCGGTCGAGAGCATGATCGAGCAGGTCCAGGCGGCATGGGGCGGCATCGACGTGCTCGTGAACAACGCGCTCACCCCGTATGTGATCAAGCCGTTCCAGGACATGACGTGGGAAGAACTGGGCGGCAAGCTCGACGACGAGATGCGTGCGGCGTTCGTGGTCACCAAAGCCGTCCTGCCCGCCATGACCGAACAGGGCTGGGGACGCATCATCTATCTCGGCACCGGCCTCAGCCGCCAGCCCCGGGAAGGCATGATCGCACTGGGCACGGCCAAGGCCGCGCTGACGCAGTTCGGCCGGTACCTCGCCCAGGAACTGGGCCCGCTGGGCATCACGGTCAACGTCGTCGAGCCCGGCCCGGTGGACGACACCCGCATGGCGGCGGATGCGTTCGACGAGGAGCACAAGCAGCGGCAGATGGCCGCTACCCCCCTGGGCCGCCTGGCACACCCGGGCGACGTCGCTCAAGCGATCGCCTTCTACGCCGGCGAGGACAACGCCTTCATGACTGGCACCACGGCCGTGGTCAACGGCGGGATGTCCATGTACTGATGCCCCGCTGTCCTGTCACACGGGGCCATATCGTCCCGGTCCGGCCGATGGCTGGACCGCACCCGGCACACCGTGACCTCAACACCATGAGCCGCAGTGGCCGGGCCCGCGGTATGCGCGGGTGCACGGCGGCGACACGATCAAGGAGCAACGTTCATGTACACGATCGATCTCGCCTACGTCGGGCGGGGCCTGCACGAGGAACTGGTCGCGTACATCGCCGACCAGCAGGGCTACTACGCCGACGAGGGCGTCCACGTCGCGCTGCACGACGGCTGCTCCTGGGACACGGAGCGGCTGCGCCACGGCGCCACCATCGGGCTCGGCCGGGCACTGCTGTCCCGACTGGTCGATGACATCCCCTGGGTCGCCCTCAATGTCAACACCCACCGCCCGCTGTTCTGGTTCCTCGCCCGCCCCGGCCTGACCTCCCTGGCAGACCTGGTCGGCCGACGGCTGGCGGTACACGCTCCCCACACCGCACCCGGGTGCTTCGCCCGGATCGTGCTGCGCCAGGTCGGCCTCGACCCGGACCGCGACATCGACACCATCGTCCGCCCGCCCGGCGACTACGGCATGGACCTGCGCCGACTGTGCGACGGCAGGATCGACGCCGCCCTGGTCGGCAGCACCATGGCACCGGAGGCGATAGCTGCCGAGCACGGCTGGCAGGTTCTGGCCTGGGTCGGCGACCACTTCCAGATCCCCACCGTAGGGGTGGCCGTCGACCCCACATATATCCAGCCGGACGACCCCGCGGTCCAGGCCGTCGTGCAAGCCCACCGGCGTGCCCTGCAGGTGATCCACAACGAACCCGACACCACGGTGCGGTACATCCAGACGTTCCTCGGCCGACACACCGCAGACGAAGCCCGAGCCCACTACGAGACGTTCATCGCACCCTATTTCACCACCGGCGGCCAAGCCGACCTCGCCGTCGGCGCCACCGCGATCACCGCGGTCGCCGCCGAACTCGGCGTCCCCGCCACCATCACCGCAGCCGAGTTCTACCGCACCGCAACCGCCACGCCCTAAGGGCTGTCCCGTCATCCCTGGTGGATCAGCGCGCGGCGTCAGATGCGGTGCATCGCAAGGCGGAGGGGCGCTCGCATACTGGCTGTATTCGGGCGTTCCGGCAACGCGGCGAGGTGCCGTAGCTGTCGTCGTGCGCCCGCCAGGGATTACGGGACAGCCCTCAGGAGTCCGGCGACGCCGGCGCGACCGTTATCCAGGCAATCGGAGCCTCATGAGGTGTATATGGGGCGTCAATCATCGAAAGAAGGCGCATGCCATGAAGTTCGCAGTCATCGGCGGAACCGGGCTGATCGGGTCACGGGTCGTGGAGAACCTGAACGCGGCCGGGCACCAAGCCGTACCGCACTCCCTGTCGACAGGCGTAGACATCATCACTGGCCAGGGGCTGGAGGCGGCCGTGGCGGGCGCCGACGTCGTCATCAACCTGACGAATTCCCCGACCTTCGACGACGCCTCACTCGCCTTCTTCCAGACTTCGATGGACAACCTTCTGGCCGCGAGCGAGAAGGCCGGGGTCAGGCACTTCGTCATCCTCTCGATCATCGGCGTGGACCAAGTGCCTGAACTGGATTACTACCGGGCGAAGGTGCTTCAGGAAGACATTCTCAAGGCCGGGCCGATCCCATATTCCATCGTCCGCGCCACGCAGTTCATGGAGTTCATGGACGCGACCCTGGCCATGACCTCCGACGGCGACACCGTCCGCCTGCCACGCACGCCGATCCAGCCGATCGCCGCCGCGGATGTCTCCAGCGTTGTCGCCGAAGTCGCCGCAGGCAGCCCTGTGAACGGCGTCGTCAAAGTCGCAGGCCCCGATGTCTACCCCCTCGACGAGCTCGGCCGACTCACGCTGACTGCCAAGGGCGACGGGCGCTCCGTCGTCACTGATGGCACCGCCGGCATGTTCGCCGCCGTCCGCGGCGACGTCCTCACGGCCCGAAACGATGCCCGCATCGCCCCCACCCACTACACCGACTGGCTTTCCTGAACCAGCCACCTTCTGCGGAACCACCGAGTGAGGGGCCTGCCGCGCAGCGGACTGCGGAGCGCGGCCAGGGAGTCGTTCAGACTGAACCCTGACCACCGTCGCCACGCGATACGCCGCGCTGCCCGGCACCCGCCCAGGC
>NZ_JBHVFF010000035.1:0-42042 GCF_042801895.1 Streptomyces sp. NPDC057543
ACCTTGCACGGTGTGCTGGCCGCGGCCGGCTGCTTCATGCGTCAGCCGAGCTTGAGCGCCAGCTGAACTCCCTGGTGGACCGGGAGCGTTATGGAGAGGTATCCGTTGGCCGGGTCGTTGATGTAGTCGCGGAACTCCTCGTAGACTCCGCGGCCGATGTCGAGGTCGACGTCATCGACAACCACCAGGGCGCCCGGCCGCAGCCGGGGTTCCACGATCTGGAGTATGGGGAGCCGGAGATCGAGCCATCCGTCGAGCAGCAACAGATCGACCGGCTCGGGCAGTTCCCGCAGTGTCTCCCGGGCGTCACCGAGCCGCAGGTCGACGAGATCGCCGAGCCCTGCGGCGGCGAAATTCTCCGTCGCCCGTCGTGCCTTGTCCTGCTGCAGCTCGGTCGTGATCACCTGACCGCCGTCGTTGTCGCGCACCGCGGCCGCCAGATAGAGCGTCGAGATCCCGAAGGAGGTGCCGAACTCGACGACGGTCCGTGCCTTGACGGCCCTGGTGAGCAGGTAGAGCAGTCGCCCGCCCTCCCTGGACACGGACATGATGATGTCCTTCGTGCGTTCCGCCATCTCGGCGGCGCTCATCCCGACGGGAAAGTCACCGCCCAGATCCACGCCGGCCGCCGCCCATTCGGCCGCCAGATCCTGCTTGTCCTCGGCTGTCAGCAGCCGGTTCAGAGTTGATGCGACAGCGTCCGATTCCAACGTCGAAGACATGGGCACAATGCTCCTTGTTCTTGTGGCTGCGGCGGTCGCCGAGCCACCGGTTCAGGGGATCAGGACGGTCTTGCCGGGCAGCTTCTGGGCGGCGAGCTCCTCGTGAACAGCGCGCAGCTCGGTCAGGGGTCGCCGCTGGGCCACATGGATCTCCAGGTCACCGGCGTCGACCCGGGCGACCAGTTCGGCGAGTTGTCCCGCGTCGCTGCGCCCGAAGACCTGCAGGTTCCGCACCCCGCGCTCGGTGTGCGCCAGGCCCGGGGGAACGGTGTTGGCGAAGGCGCCGCCGTCGACGACCAGATCCACCAGCTGCGTGAGCTCTGCCGGGGCGAGGAACACCAGGTTCAGCACCACGTCGAACTGCTCGCCGGCCACCGCCTCCTGGAGCGGAGTGGCGGTGTAGTCGATGATCCGCTCGGCCCCGTAGGACCGGACGCGGTCACGGCTGCCGGCGCCGGCGGTCGCGGTCACCGACGCGCCGGCCTGTGCCGCGAGCTGGACGGCGTACCCGCCCACCGCGCCGCCGGCGCCGTTGATGAGGACGGTCTGGCCCGCTGTCAGTCCGACGTGCTCGAAAAGCGCCTGCCAGGCGGTCAGTCCGACGGACGGCAGTGCCGCTGCGTCGGACAGGTCCCCCGTACGCGGAGCGGCCGTCAGCGTCTTTGCGGGTGCCACGGCGTACTCGGCGGCAGCGCCGGGCCCGTCGATCGGCAGCCATGCCACCACCGCGTCGCCCACACTCCAGTCGCTCACACCGTCGCCGACCTCGGTGATGACACCTGCGACGTCGTAGCACGGCACGTGCGGCAGAGCCAGTTTGAACACCTCCCTGACGAAACCCGCACGGAGCGAGGCGTCAACGGGGTTCACCCCCGCGCCGGCGACCCGCAGCACGACCTGGCCCGCACCGGCCCGGGGACGGTCCGCCTCTTCGTGGACCAGAGCGTCGGAGTCGCCATAGGAATGGAAACGCACTGCCTTCATGATCAGCCTCTCTTCATCATTGTTCGAACTCGAGCAGCTCGCCGACGGCGTCGCCCATGACGGCCCGGCCTTGTTCCGCAGCCCCCGAAAACGTCATGCGAGCCGGACGTCCCGGGGCAAGGGCGCGTTGCGGGACCGGAATGCGTGACGATTCGAACCGGGCGCTCACTGGATCGCTGAGCACCCTCCACTTATTAGCATCCGAACCACGGCGCCGACCAGATGAATCAGCGGCATCCGAGCGCATTTCGAGGAGCGCTCAAGCGACTTTTGAACCGGTGTCCGTAGCGTCGGCCAACGATCCCTGATATCCGGGGTGGCAACGGGCAACAAGACGCTTTCTGGCCTGCGTTGCTGTGCAGAACCCGGTATACGGCTATCCGGAAGGGCTCATCATGACGAACACAATGCTCGTCGGAACCTCGCAGCGTTCGGGCTCTGTACGGTGACCGAGATATCGCTCACAGGCGCACGGGCCGGTCGCCGGACCATGGCGGAATTCCATGCGCTGGGCCCGGTGGAGGCGTCGGTATCCGGCCGGATGGTGGATCTGGGGGCACCCAAGCAACGCACGCTCCTCGCCCTGCTGGTGAGCCAGGCCGGCCGGACGGTGACAACAGACGTCATTCTCGAAGCCCTCTGGGAAGGGAATCCGCCGCCGTCGGCGATGACGTCACTGCAGGCGTATGTGGCCAAATTGCGCAAGGTCCTGGAACCGGGCCGTGCGCCGAGAACACAGGCGACGGTCCTGCGTACGTGTGCCCGGGGCTACGTGCTGGACGCCGGGGCAGTCGATGTCGACGTGCACAGGTTCGTCGCGCACGCCGAGGCGGGCAGGCAGGCGCGGGACCGACAGGATCCGCGGCAGGCGTTGCACGAGTTCGATGCGGGACTGGCGTTGTGGCGAGGGCAGCCCTTCGCGGAGGTGAGCGGTGTCCCTTGTGTCGTGCCGGAGGTGGCGCGACTCGAGGAGGTGCGGCTGTCCGTCGTCGAGATGCGGTGCGCGGCGCTGCTGGCCCTGGGAGCCCACGAAGTGGCCGTGGCCGAACTGAGGGCTTTCGTCAAGTCCAACCCGTTGCGCGAGTACGGCTGCGAGCTGCTGAGTCTGGCCTTGTACCGGGCAGGTCGGCAGGCCGACGCACTGGAAGTGCTGAGGACCGTCCAAGCGAGCCTGTCCGAGGAGTTGGGCGTCGATCCCACCCTGCGGTTGCAACACATGAGGCAGCAGATCCTGAACCAGGATCCGGCTCTGGACTGGCAGCCGGCATCAGCCCTTCCAACGCGGTCGGCAGCCGTCGGGGCCGGGGGTTCGCTCTCGCCGCACGCGGCCGCCCCGTCACCGCCGACGGACGACACCGCCGAGGACGTCTTCGTCGGTCGTGAGGCAGCGGTCCGGCAACTGACCGAGGCACTGGCCGCGGCGGAGGCCTGCCGGGGGCAGGTGGTGATGGTGTCCGGGGAACCGGGGGCCGGAAAGACCAGCCTGCTGCGGCGGTTCGCCGAGCGGTCGGGCGTGCCGGTGTTCTGGGGTACCTGCGCCGAGCACATCACCGCACCGCCGCTCTCGCTGTGGGAGCAGGTGCTGCGTGCGGCCGACGCCGCCTTCCCGCACCGCCCGGCACCGGGACCGGTGGCCGAGCTGCTGAACGGGGCCGCCCAGCAGCCGACGGTCGGCATCGAGGCGGCGGATGGCAACCCGCGGCTGTTCGACGCCATCGGCCGGTACCTGACCGGTCTGTCCAGGACCGGAGCGCTGGTGGTGATGCTCGACCACGTGCACCGAGCCGACCCGGCCTCCCTGCGGATGCTGGTTCACCTGGCGGAATCCGTGCCCAGGAGCCGGCTCCTCCTGATCGCGTCCTATCGCTCGGACGAGGCGCCGATCCTGGCCGGGACCCTGGCGGCGCTGTCCGGTGCGGAACCGACGCGGATGGAGCTGCGGGGGCTGACTCCCCGGGACACCCGGGTCCTGGCCAGCGCCATCGTCGGCAGCGAAGTCAGCAGTCGCACAGTCGAAGGGCTATGCGCCAGGTCCGGGGGCAACCCGTTCTTCCTGCGCGAAATGATCAAACTGCTGGCGGGCGAGCAGCGCCTGGACGAACCCCACACGGCGCCGGTCCCGGCCCCCGTCCGTGAGCTGGTGCTGCACCGCGTCGAACGGCTCCCGGAACCCGCGGCCGAGCTGCTTGCCGTGGCCGCCGTCGCCGGCCGGCACTTCGACGTCGAGGTCGTCGCCGACGTGGCGTCGATCGAGATCGACACGGCGCTCGCGGTGCTCGACAGCGCGATCGCGGCGGGCCTGATCGATGAGGACAAGCAACGACTCGGCTGGTTCCGCTTCACCGACGCCTTGGTGGCGGAGGCACTGTACGAGACCACGGGACGGATGCGCCGGGGACGTCTGCATCTGCGGATCGAAGCGGCCGCCGGCCGTGCCTGGGCGACCGAGCGGGCGGCTGCCGGACCGGCCCCCGCCGCGACCGCCCCGAGGACATGAGTCCGCCGGGCCTGGACCAGCCGGCGGAACAACGAGGGTGATGGCCACCGGTGGCCGTCGCGGGCGGGGCGTCGAGCAACGGACGCCAAGTCGGCGACAACCCGTTGAAAAGCTCCAGCCAAGTCGCATGGCCGATGCTGAGGCAAGGCAGCCGCGACAAGGCATCGACTTTGCGCGACTTGAAGGGAATGTTCCATGACTGCAGAAGCCACGCTCGCCCGTTTCCGCGAGTACATGGTGGGACCCGCACGGTTCATGAACCTGCTGTCCTGCTTCGAACTCGGCCTCATCGACGCGCTCCGGGAGAACCCCGGCATGACCGCGGCCGAGCTCGGCGCCGCCGTCGGGGCCAAGCCGGATGCGGTGGAACAGCTCCTGAACCTTCCGGTCAAGGAGGGCTTCGTCGCACACGACGAGACGTCCGGAACGTACGCCCTGGACGCACTCGCGGACGTGGCCGACGTCGACCTCCACCGGGTGCTCGCCTTCATGGACAAGATCAAGGTCACCACGCTCAGGCAGCTCTACTACCTCACCGACAGCGTGCGGACCGGCACCATCGTCGGGCTGAAGGAACTCTACGGATTCGAGGGGGACTTGTACGCCGCGATGGGCGTGCACGCGGATCTGCGCGACTCCTGGTCGCGGTTGATGGATTCGGTCACCGAGCGTATCGACCCCTGGTTCTTCGACAACATCGACATCCCGGCCGGCTCGCAAGTGCTCGACCTGGCAGGACACACCGGTCTCGGCGCGATTCACACCCACAAGTTCAAGGGCTCGTCCGGACTGCGGGTGACCACGTTCGACCTGCCGGACAAGCGCGAGGAATGTCTACGGAATTTCCGGGAGCACGGCGTGGACGGTACGTCGTCGTTCATCGGCGGAGACGTGTTCCAGGGCGTCCCCAAGGGCTTTGACGTCGTACTGATCAAGCACTTCCTGAACATGTTCGACAAGGATGACGTGCTCAAGATCCTCAACGGCGTCCACGAGTCGCTCGAGGTGGGCGGGCAGGTCAACATCCTGGTGCCGATATATGCCGAGAACATCAAGGAATCCTGGAGCGTCGACTACTACCCGTCCTTCTTCCTCGGCTGCGCCACGGGGCAGGGCGGCCCCCAGAAGCTGTCGACGTTCCGGAGCTGGCTGGAAGAGGCGGGGTTCACGGTCACGAGGGAGATTTCCCAGGACCCGGCGGAACTGCCGCCGGACGCACTACCGCTGCAGGGCATTTTGAGCGCAACGAAGAACGGCTGACCACTCGCTTCGGGCTCCTTGTCCACACCACTTGGGAGGGCCATGTCCAGCCGCCTGTTCACCTCGGAATCCGTGACCGAGGGGCATCCTGACAAAATCGCCGACCAGATCAGCGACACCATCCTCGACGCGCTGCTGCGCCAGGATCCCGCCTCGCGCGTGGCGGTCGAAACCCTGATCACCACCGGTCAGGTGCACATCGCCGGAGAGGTGGCGACCTCCGCCTATGCGGACATCGCCGATCTGGTCCGGGCGAAGATTCTCGACATCGGCTACGACTCCTCCGCCAAGGGCTTCGACGGCAACTCCTGCGGAGTGTCGGTGTCGATCGGCGCGCAGTCCCCGGACATCGCGCAGGGCGTCGACATGGCGTACGAGTCGCGGGGCGAGGGTGCCACCGAGGACGACGAACTCGCCCGCCAGGGCGCCGGCGACCAGGGCCTGATGTTCGGGTACGCGACCGACGAGACCCCCAGTCTGATGCCGCTGCCGATCGAGCTCGCCCACCGTCTCTCGCTGCGCCTGTCGCAGGTCCGCAAGGACGGCACCGTTCCCTACCTGAGACCGGACGGCAAGACTCAGGTCACCATCGAGTACCGGGGGAGCCGGCCGGTCCGCCTGGACACGGTGGTGGTCTCCTCGCAACACGCGAGCAACATCGATCTGGACTCGCTGCTCGGCACCGACATCCGCACGCACGTCGTCGAGCACGTACTCGCCCAACTGGCCGAGGACGACATCAAGCTCGACACGAACGGCTACCGCCTGCTGGTCAACCCCACAGGGCGGTTCGAGATCGGCGGCCCGATGGGCGACGCGGGTCTCACCGGCCGGAAGATCATCATCGACACGTACGGCGGCATGGCCCGCCACGGCGGTGGCGCCTTCTCCGGCAAGGACCCGTCCAAGGTGGACCGTTCGGCCGCGTACGCCATGCGCTGGGTGGCCAAGAACGTCGTGGCGGCCGGTCTCGCCGCGCGCTGCGAGGTGCAGGTCGCGTACGCGATCGGCAAGGCCGAGCCGGTGGGTCTGTTCGTGGAGACCTTCGGCACCAGCACGGTCGAGGAGGAGAAGATCTCCCAGGCCATCACCGAGGTCTTCGACCTGCGCCCGGCCGCCATCATCCGCGACCTCGACCTGCTGCGCCCGATCTACGCCCGGACCGCGGCCTACGGCCACTTCGGCCGTGAGCTCCCGGACTTCACCTGGGAGCGGACCGACCGCGCCGATGCCCTGCGCAAGGCCGTGGAAACGGGCTGACAGCAACGTGCCGCCAGGACCTGGCGCGACAAGCCAGTGGTGCGCGGTTCCCCCGCCGCGCACCACTTCGACCGACCGGCTGGTGGCGGCCGACGACACGACCTTGGACCGCACCCGAGCCGTCCATCGCGAACGAACGGAGGATCACGATGACGTCGCAGCAGGCGGGCCGCGTGCTGATAGTGGGTGCCGGGATCGCTGGCATGTCGGCAACCATCGCCTTGCGACGCACCGGGGTGGCGGTCGATCTGATCGACATCGAGCCCGACTGGACGGTGGTCGGTGCCGGACTCACGATCACCGGGCCGACGCTGCGGGCGCTCCGGCAGCTCGGCGTGTACGACGCGGTCGCCGCGCAGGGATATGTGGGCGAGGGCATCCGGGTGTGCGGGGTCGACGGCACGTACATCCGGGACATCCCGACGCCGATGCCGCCGGAGGCCGGGGTGTGCGGCTCCGGCGGCATCGGCCGGCCGGCGCTGTACAGGATCCTCTCCTCGCAGGTGCTCGCCAGTGGTGTGCGTCCGCGCTTCGGCATGTCCGTCGTGGAGATCGCGCAGGACACGGCCGGCGTCGATGTCACCTTCAGCGACGGCACCGCGGGCCGCTACGACATGGTGATCGGAGCGGACGGGATCTACTCGCGGACCCGCCATCAGGTCTTCCCCGCCGCCCCGGAACCGGAATACACGGGCCAGAGCGTGTGGCGCATGTTCGTACCGCGACCGCCGGGAGTCGACCGCCGGCACTACTTTCTCGGCGGAGAGGTCAAGGTCGGCTGGACACCGGTCTCGGCAACGCAGATGTACATGTTCGTGGTCGAGCGGACGCCGCGGAAGATCCGTGAACCTCACGAGCTGCCGGGCGGCCTCGCCGACCTGCTGAAGCCGTACGGCGGACACGTACGGACGTTCCGGGAGTCGATCCGCGAGGACACCGTGATCGCGTACCGCCCGCTGGAGTCGTTCCGCCTGCCCGGTCCATGGCACCGCGGGCGGGTGATCCTCATCGGTGACGCCGCCCATCCCACCACCCCGCAGCTGGCCTCGGGCGCCGGCATCGCGGTCGAGGACGCGTTGGTGCTCGCCGAGGAACTCGCCCACCACGGCGCGGTCCCCGCGACGTTCGAGGCATTCTCCGTCCGGCATGAGCAGCGGTGCCGGTTCGTCGTCGAGAGCTCCATCGAAATAGGCAGGCTCGAACAGGAGCAGGCACCACCGGAGGCCCAGACAGCCGTCGTGGAACGTGCGCTGGCCAGGCTCGTCGAGCCGGTCTGAGGTCGCTCGGCCCGGCCGGACGGAGTTCACCTGGGGAGCAACACCGGACCAACCGGCGCTCGCAGCATGGATGTTCATGTCGAGACAGCCAATCGGCCAAGATCGGCGCGGGGGTAACTGCCGAGGACGAACGCGGCGTGGCGCTGGGCGAGGGCGGCGACGACGAGGCCGACGGAGGGGTCGTCCACGTGTCCCTCGCATTCCAGGAGGAAGGAATAGGTGCCGAGGCCAAAGCCGCCGGGCCGGGACAGCACGGCTGTCAGGGGTACAGAGGAGCGGGTGAACTCCTCGAGCACCGCGTGCAGTTGCTGCATCTTGTCGGCCAGCGGCACGACCAGGCTGGTGCGGTCGACGCCGGTGGGCAGTGAGCCCACCATGGGCCGGGCGACCTTCACGAAGCGGGTCACCGCGTCCTGCCTGTCTCCGATGTCGGACGCGACGATGTCCAGCCCGTAGCGCCGGAGTGTGTTCGGTGCGGCGATGGCGGCACGACCGGGCACGGCTGCGGTGCCGACCTCTCGGGCGGCCTGTGCGGTGGAGGCCGCGGTGACCACGTCGGCGCTCGGCAGGTTGTCGTTGAGCCAGGTGCGGCACTGCGCGTGCGCGACGGGATGCGTCAGCACCTGCCGGATGGAGGCGAGGGCGCCGGCCGGGGGGACGGCGAGCGCGAATTCCACCCGCAGCAGCGTCTCGCCGACGATGCACAGGTCCCTTCCGGCGGCGAGCGCGTCGACGGACTCGGTGACGGACCCTTCGACCGAGTTCTCCCACGGGATGACGCCGGCCGTTGCCTCGCCGCGGCGAACGGCGTCGAGCGTCTGTCGGACCGTCGGACACGGCACCGCAGAGTCGCGCGGTACGTCCAGCCCGCTCAGAGCTGCTTCGGTGAACGAGCCGGGCGGGCCCAGATAGGCGATGGACATCAGGGGATACCTCCGGGCTCGACCGGTCAGACGGCACTCCAGGCCCCGGCGACGGCGACGGCCTGTCGGGGGTTGAGCCGTGGGTCGCACAGCGTGGTGTAGCGCCTGCCGACGTCGGCCGACTGGACCTGGCTCCAGACGCATTCGGTCACGTCGTCGGGCGTGGTCTCGAGGTGGAGGCCGGCCGCGATCCCACCTGCTCCGGCGACCGCCTGCTGGAAGGCCACCACCTCTTCGATGATGGTCTGCACCGACCGGGTCTTCAGCCCGGTGGGCGTCTTGATCGTGTTGCCGTGCATCGGGTCACACAGCCAGGACACCGGATGCCCGGCCTCGCGCACCGCCGTGACCAGCGCCGGTAGCCGTGCGGCGACCTGGTCGACTCCCATGCGTGCGATCAGCGTGAGACGGCCGGGCTCCCTGCCCGGATCGAGCCTGGTGCACAGATCCACCAGTTCCGCGGGGGGCATGGTGGGACCGACTTTGCAGGCAACGGGGTTGGCGACCTGAGCGAGCAGCCTGACGTGGGAGCCCTCCGGATCCCGGGTGCGTTCGCCGATCCAGGGCAGGTGGGTGGAGGCCAGGTAGCTCTGACCGCCCGCCGTGCGGCGCAGCAACGGCCGCTCGTAGTCCAGGACCAGCGCCTCGTGACTGGTCCACACAGGTGCTCCGGTCGGCGGCATCCAGGCGCCAGTGCGCTGGCGCAGCAGTGTGGTGGCCCGGTCCGCTGCCGCGTAGCAGGCGAGCATGCGCTCGGGGTCGGCGCGGCGCTCCTCGGGTGTGGCGGCGGGTCCGTTGACCAGATGACCGCGGTAGACCGGCAGTTCCCGCCCGTCGACGACCTCGGTGGGGGAGCTGCGCGGCTTGGCGAACTGTCCGGCTATGCGGCCGATCCGGATGACCGGCCTGCCGGTGTTGATCTTCATGACACCCGCCAGCGCGTCGATCAGACCGATCTTGCGGTTCACCGCCTGCGGTCCGCACTCGGCAGGGTCCTCCGCGCAGTCCCCGGCCTGGATGATCTGGTAGGTGCCGCCGGCCGCCTCGGCCATCAGCATGCGGAGCATCTGCACCTCCTCCCAGCCCACCAGGCCGGGCCGGGCGGCGAGTTCGGCCCGCACGTCGGCCGCGCGCCCCGGGTCTGCCCACACGGGTTGCTGTTCCGGAGCGACGAGCCGGCCCGGGGCGACGCCGGTGGCCGCCGGCGGCCGGAGATCGCGGTCACGAACGGGTGATGCGAGAGGCATCGCGGACATGGTCATGCTCCTTGGGGCAGAGGGGAGTCAGTTCCCGGGGGCGGGGCACTCAGGTCGGGGCGCAGCGCCGCCGCGGCACCGAGATAGACGTGGTGCATGGCGTCGCGGGGCCGCGGGCTGTGCACATGCGCCAGAATCCGGATGACACGATGCAGGGAGCCCGGGACCGCGATCTCGGCGGTGCACAACAGCGGTACATCGGTCAGGCCCAGCTTCCTGGCCGCGGCCGCCGGGAAGGCGGAGCGCAGGTCGTGGGTGGTGGTGAAGACGATGCTGATCAGGTCCGCATCGCTCAGGTCGTTGCGCCGCAGGATCTCGCCGAGGAGTTCGCTGGTGGCCTGTTCGATGAGCGCGGGGTCGTCGGAGGCGACCTGCGTGGCACCGCGCACGGCACGCACGGCGAGAGCGCCTGGCTCGAACGCCTGGCTGGTCGGGGTCGTCACTGGCTGGCTCCTGTGTCTCCGGAAAGGGCCGATACGGCCAGGTGATCAGGCCGCCTGCCGGGTCAGCAGGTCGTACAAGGCGGTGATGGTGCGCGCCTGCGGCAGTTCGTCCAGGGGCAGCACCACCTGGTACTGCTTCTCCACCTGCGCGACGATCTCGATGAGGTTGAGCGAGTCGGCCTGGTATTGGTTGAAGAGGTCCGCGCTGTCGTCGATCTCGTCCGGACTCAGCGCCAGGATCTCCGCCACGATCGCGCGGACTCTTGAGATCGAGTTGTCGGTGTCGTTCATCTGCCGTCCTTCTCTTGATGCGGTGCCGGTGTGGTGGGGAGCAGGCTTGAGGAAGGGCGCGAGACGACGAGGATCGAGCCCACGGTGAGGACCGTTCGGTCGGCTGTCCGTGTCTCACCGGTGAACTCACCGACCGCGCCGGAATGGTGGCTGAGCTGTACGTGGTGTTCCAGGACATCGCCGGGCACGGCCGGCGCGGCGTAGGCCAGGTCGCGGATGCCGACCATCAGCGGGACCTCGTCCGGCGGGCCGAGCCCGGCGAGCGACCACAGGAGGGACACGGCCTGGCCGAACGATTCGAGCAGGAGCACCGACGGATAGGCGAAGCCGTCGATGCCGGTTCCGTCCGCCATGTCCCGGTAGCAGTCCTCCCCACCGGTGATCGCCTTGGTGGCGACGAGCGAGGCGGGCGGCGAGAACTCCCGCACCGTGTCGAGCAGGAGCATGGGAGGGCGCTGGCGGAGCCGACCGCGCACCTGGCTGTGGTCAAGCATCGGCCACCACCGGTTCGAGCGTGACGGACAGCTCCGCCGCCATCTGGCCATCGGCACGCGCGCCTCGAGCCCGGACTCCGACCCGGCTGTTCGTCTCGGGAGTCACCAGCAGGGAGAGTTCCAGTTCGTCGCCCGGAAGCAACGGGCGGGCGAAGCGAGCGCGGTCGATACTGCACAGCCGAAGCTCGGCACCGAGGGCGGAACCGGCTGCCTGGCGCACACAGTCGATCAAGAGAACCCCCGGCAGGATCGGGAAGCCCGGATAATGGCCGGCCATCTGCGTGGTCGCCCGCTCCACGGGCAGCCGCACCGTGACCCGGGTGCCCTCGGGGGTCTGCTCGGTCTGCGGTGGGCGGTGCAGTGCGTCGAACACCTTCGCTGTTCGGGACGAGGCGGGCACGGCGCTTCTCAGCCCAGGCCCGGCTCGACGACGAGGCGCTGCGCGAGCTCTTCCACGTAATCGGTGATCGTTATGTCGTGGTCGAGGTAGGGGACCACCTCACGCGTCTGCTCGTAGAGCCGCCGGGTCGCGGGCGACAGGCCCTCCGTGCCCCGGATGTCGACGGCCTGGCACGCGCACAGCAGCTCGAAGGCGACCACATGCGCGACGTTGTCCAGGACCTCCGCGGCGCGCCTGGCCGCGACGAAGCCGAAGGACACGATGTCCTGGAAGTCCCCGGTCGAACTCAACGACTGGATGGAGATGGGCATGGCCTTCGCCCTGGTCTCCGCGGTCAGCGAGGCGGTCATGAACTGGCCGCCCATCAGTCCCAGGCGCAGGCCCGGGTTCTCCTGGCACAGGAACGCCGGCAGCCCCTCGCTGTTGCTCTTGTCGAGATACCGGTCGATGCGGCGGTTGGACAGGTTCATCAGCGTGGTCAGCGCGATCGCCAGATGGTCCATCGCCATGGACACGTACTGCCCGTGGAAGTGCCCGTTGTGGAACACCTCGGCCTCGTCGGGGTCGATCAGCGGGTTGTCGTTGGACGAGTTGAGCTCGTCCTCGACAACCTGCTCGATCGAGGCGAGGCTGTCCACGACCGGCCCGAGGATCTGCGGTGTGCACCGGATCGAGTAGGCGTCTTCGATGGACTGCGATCCCGCCTTCGCGGTGTCCCCCATCTCGCCCGAGAGAAGGTGCTCGGTGTCGAGTTCGTCGACCGCCAGAGTGGAGTCGGCCAGCGTGTCCCACAGGAACTTGGCGACGGCCTGCTGTCCCTTGTGCGGCTTGAGCGCGTGGACCCGCGGGTCGAACGGCTTGGTCTTGCCGGCGAGGGCTTCCACGGACAGGGCCGAGACCAGCAGATACGACTGCAGCAGTCGTCGGGTCCGCGCGATGTTGATGCTGCCCAGACCCACCATGCCGGAGGTGCCGTTGATCAGCGCCAGGCCCTCCTTGAAACTGAGTTCCATCGGTTCGATGCCGACCCGTCGCAGCGCCTCGGCACCCGGGAGGACCTCACCGTCCAGCCTCGCCTTCCACTGGCCGATGCAGACCAGCGCGATCGCGGCCAGCGGCCCGAGGTCGCCGCTGGTGCCCAGCGACCCCTTCTCCGGCACGCACGGCACGACACCTGAGTTGCGTACCGCGATCAGCTTGTCCAGGTTCGTCAGGGAGATGGCCGAGTTGCCGCGGGACAGTGACACGATGCGGGACGTCATGATCGCGCGGACCGTGGTGTCGTCGAGATGGTCGCCCACGTTGGTCGCCACGGCGTTGAGCAGATTCTCCTGGAGCTCCCGGGCCATGGAGACCGGCACCAGATAGTTGACGAACCCGCCCATGCTGGTGTTGACGCCGTAGATGACCCGTTCCTCCGCGACGAACTTCTCCAGCGTTCGGCGCGAGGCCTCCACGCGTGCGCGAACCGTGTCGTCGATGGCCACGGGGTCGGCTGAGACCGCGGTCGACTCGACGTCGGTCAGCCGCACCCGCTGGCCGATGGACAAGGTGTAAGTCACGTGTAGCTCCTAAGCGTTCGTAGCGTGTCGTACATCGGATGTCCCCCGGGGGGAGGCCAGCTTCTGCGTGAGCAAGGCGCGATCGACCTTGCCGTTCTCGGTCAGGGGAAGCTCCGGCAAGGTGTGGATCGACCGAGGCACCATGTAGGTGGGCAGCTCTCGCGCGCAGAACGCGAGTGCCGCACCGACGTCGAGATGCGCTCCCGGGCGGTCGAGGACGACGGCCGCCATCAGCACGTGGTCCCCCGATCGCGGAACCAACGTGACCGCGGCCGCCGTCACGGTGGGAAGGCGGGTCAGGGTGCCCTCCACCTCGCCCAGCTCCACCCGGTTTCCGCGGATCTGCACCTGGTAGTCGGACCGGCCCACGAAGGAGAGATCGCCCCCCGTGCCCAGGCGGGCCAGGTCGCCCGTGCGGAGCACCTTCTGCCCGTGCCGCGGCTCGACCGGGTCGGGCACCAGCACCGCGGCCGTGGCCTCGGGGTCGTTCCAGTAGCCGGTGAACAGCGCCGGGCTGCGCAGGTAGATCTCCCCGATCCGGCCCGGCTGGGTGACCACCTCGCCCCGATGGTCCACGAGGGTCATCTCGGCGCCGGCGTGGGCGTGACCGATCGACAGCCGTTCCTGCTCGGCCGGCAGCGGATTCGGGACCTCGGTGAACGAGGCGGCCATCGACTCCGTCGCTCCGTAGCCGTTGACGACGCGGGCGCCGGGAAGCGTCTCCTGCAGCCGGCGAAGTTCGGGGATCGGGAACTCCTCTCCCGCGAAGACGACCGAGCGCAGACGCTCCAACTCCTTGAGCAGGTCCGGGTCGTGGCGCAGGACCGGACGCCACAGTGACGGAACGCCGTGCACCTGGCTGACCTCGGCATCGCGCAGGAAACCGATCATGCGCCGCGGCGAGCCGAGATCCTCCCGCCGCACCGGGACGAGGGTGGCGCCACTGCTGAGCGCCACACCGATCCCGAACAGCGCGAAGTCGAACTGGAGCGGTGATGTGCTGGCCACCCGGTCGTCGGGTCCGGCCAATCCGTCCTCCAGCATCGCGCGCAGGAACGTCACGATCGCCCGGTGGCTCATCACCACGCCCTTGGGACGGCCGGTCGACCCGGAGGTGAAGACGATGTACGCGGTGTCGGTGGCGAGCACGTTCCGTCGCCGGCGCACCCGGCGCGCCGGCGGGCGCTCGACCACCAGGCCGCCCGGGCCGAAGTGCGCGCTGCCGTCCGCTTCCACCAGCTCCCTGCGCGCGAGGCCGTCGGCCCGGGCATGGAGTGCGGGTTCGACCGAACGCAGGATCGACAGCAGACGGGTGTCCGGAGTCTGCGGGCTCACCGTCACGAACGGCAGGCCCAGCATGGAGCAGGCGAGCAGCATGGCCACCGCCGCCGCCGAGGTGTCCGCCTCGACCACCACACGGTCACCGACATCGAGGCCGAGGCCGTCCAGAACGGCCGCGTACTCCTGGGTCAGAAGGTCGAGGCGGCGGTAGGAGATCTCGTGGAGAACTCCGCTCTCGTCCGCCTCCACCACCGCGGGCTTGTCCGGAGTGACGGCCGCGGGCCCCATGAGCAGCCGATAGAGGTTGTCCGCCGAAGGACGCGGGCGTTCCATAGCGTCTCCCTTGTCAGTTGAGTGACGGCGGCGAGCAAAGCCGCCGGTGCCGCCGTGTCGCTTCGGGGCCTTGGCACCAACCCTGGGACACCGGGATGGGCGTGGGACTGGAGCGTGTCTTGAGCGGCGGTGTATAGGCAGGTCGGCGCCCTTGTACGGACAGCTGCCCGAAGGGAACGAGCCCCCACGCCGCCCGCCGCTCGCGCACCGGCGGTGCTCGCTCCAGCGGGGTGCGAGGGACAGGCGAGGGAAGCGTCCTAGCGTCGCCTCCGAACCGAACCAGCCGATGTCTGAAGGAGCCCGCATGTCCACCGAGGAGCACGAGTTCAAGCTGCCTGGCGCGGATCTTCCGGCGCCCGACGCCGAGCTGCGCAAGAAGCGCGAGGCGGTCGTCGCGGAACACACCATCGCCGAGTCCGCCTGGGACATCGACGGGGTGCTCGCCACGTTCCCGCGCGGCGGCGTCTACCGGGTCATGGCGTACGAGGAGAGCCCGTTCATCGGTGAACAGGCCATCAAACAGGGTTACTTCGCCGAACTGCAGAAGGCGTTCCCGAACCCCGAGCACGACCTGTTCCACGTTCACCACACGCCGACGGCGGTGATCCTGGAGGCTCAGATGCGCGCCAAGCAGGAGGCGGACTGGCGCGGCATACCCAACCGCGGCAAGACCGTCGAGGCCCCCGTGGCCGTCTTCTTCCACTTCGACGGCGATGTCCTGATCGACGAGACCCTCTACTTCGACATGGCCACCTTCGCCCGTCAGCTCGCCTGAGCCCGGAGCGCCGGGGCGCGCGGATCCGGGCACCCCGGCAGCCGGCTCAGCCCATCGCCGACCGACAAGGACCACCACCCATGAGCGTGTCCAGGACGGACCGGAAGACGTCGTCGCAGACCCACTCGGCCGGGGTGCGCCCGCTCCTCCTCGATGTCGCGGGCCTCACCCTGTCCGGCCTGCTGGCCGAGCCGCCCGACCGGCCGCCCCGGGCGACCATCGTCGCCGTGCACGGCGGCGGCATGCGGGCGGGCTACTTCGACGGGCAGGCCGACGCCGACCTGTCCCTGCTCACGCTGGGTGCCCGGCTCGGCTTCACGGTGCTGGCCCTCGACCGGCCCGGCTACGGCCGGTCCGCGGCGCAGGTGCCCGAAGGCCTCACCCTCGACGAGCAGTCCGCCGTCCTGTCCGGGGCGCTCGACGCGTTCGCCCACCGGCACACCGTCGGGCGGGGGTTCCTGCTACTGGCCCACTCCTACGGCGGCAAGCTCGCCCTCACGACCGTCGCGCGCACCCCCGGCCTGCTCGCCCTGGACGCCTCCGGTGTCGGTCACCGCTACGGCATCGAGCCGGCCGAACGGCAGCGCCTGCGCCGCCACCTGGAGTGGGAGCGCAACTGGGGCCCGTTGGGGCTCTACCCCTCGGGTACGTTCCGCGCGGCCGAGTCCCTGGTCGCCCCCATCCCCGCCCGCGAGGCCGCCGAGGTGGCCCTGTGGCCGACGATGTTCGACGAACTGGCACCGCGGGTCGACATCCCGCTGCGGCTGACGTTCGCCGAGCACGAGGCCTGGTGGCTGCACGAGGAGCCGGATGTCGCCGATCTGACCTCCCGGCTGACCACGGCACCCGTCGTCCGGGTCGAGCGCCAGCCCGGCGCGGGCCACAACATCAGCCTCGGCCGGGCCGCCCGCAGCTACCACCTGCGCGCGCTCGCCTTCTTCGAGGAGTGCCTGCAATCCGCCGAGGACGACTCGGCCGGCGTGCGTCCCCGGAGCGGGAACATGACCAACGGAGGGGCACGATGACCCAGCCGTACGAACCGATGCCGGGCGACTGGCAGCGTGCGCTGTGCGTCGTGGCGCATCCCGACGATCCGGAGTGCGGGCCCGCTTGCGCAGTCGCCGAATGGACCGCGCGGGGCAAGTTCGTCGCCTAGAGGTTGTCCCGTAGCCAGTGGGACGGTTTTGGCCGGGCATGGGTCGGGTGATCTCAGCAGATGATCCGAAGTGGATTGAGCCGTTCTCGGGCCTGACCGAGGTGCAGTTCGCCACGCTGGTGGCGTTGGTCCGACGTCGGGGCGGTGACGTGCGGCGCGGTCGGCCGTGGCGGCTGCCGCTGGAGGACCGCGTGTTGCCGGTGGCGACGTACTGGCGCACGAACCTCACGTTGCGGCAGGTGGCGCCGTTGTTCGGGGTCTCGAAGTCCGCGGCCGACCGCATCCTCGATCACCTGGCGCCCTTCCCGGCCATCTCGCCGCCCCGCCGGCCGCGCAGGGACACCGTCCACATCGTCGACGGCACTCTGGTGCCAAACCGCGATCGCAGTCCGGCGTCGACCGGGCCTGCCGCGGCGCACCGACCATCGCCGACGGCGGCCGTCCACCGCCGGGCGCGAGCACGCGTGGAACACGCCCTGTCGCGGCTGAAGAACTGGAAGGTCCTGCGGGACCGCCGGCTCAAGAACAACGGCGGCCACCCGGCCATGCTCGGCATCGCCCGGCTCCACAACCCGGCCCTCACCGGATAACTCGCACCCGTACGGGACAACCTCCAGGACGCTCCCCTCGCCTGTCCCTCGCACCCCGCTGGAGCGAGCACCGCCGGTGCGCGAGCGGCGGGCGGCATGGAGGCTCGTTCCCTTCGGGCAGCCGTCCGTACAAGGGCGCCGACCTGCCTATACACCGCCGCTCAAGACACGCTCCAGTCCCACGCCCATCCCGGTGTCCCAGGGTTGGTGCCAAGGCCCCGAAGCGACACGGCGGCACCGGCGGCTTTGCTCGCCGCCGTCACTCAACTGACAAGGGAGACGCTATGGAACGCCCGCGTCCTTCGGCGGGCAACCTCTACGCCATCGCGAGCCGCGGCGAAGCCGGGATCGCCACCACGGACCCGGACGCCACCGGTGAGTTGCCGGCGAGGCTTTGGAAGCGCGCTTGATTCGCGATCTTCGGATTCACTGCTCGGCTGTGAGGATTTCACATATCTATGGCCCAACCGAGGCGGCAGTTTATTCAGCTGCACCGCTCAATGTTGACAGCACTAACGATAGTTCCCTGAAATCCATCTGGTCATTGCGGAAGGGTTGATTGTCAGTGCCTATAGGAATCCTGCGGTTGGGTTCGTACGTGCCGCCGACTGTTGTGAACAACGCCAGCATCGCGGCCTGGAGTGACACCACCGAGCAGTGGATCGACGAGCGTACGGGCATCGCCGCGAGGCGTTATGCGGACCCTGGGGTTGCCACCTCCGACCTCGCCCTGGCGGCGTCGCTGGACCTGCTCGGCGAAGATCGCACTACTTGGCCCGACATCGACGCCGTGATCGTGGCCACCTCGACCGCCGATCAGCCTCAGCCGGCCACCGCTGCGGCGTTGCAGCACAAACTGGGATTGCCGGGCGGCGGCTTCGCCTTCGACCTGAACGCGGTCTGCAGCGGCTTCCTCTTTGGTCTGGTCGTCGCCGAAGGGCTGCTCGGGCACCGGCCGAAGGACGGGGCCGCGCTGGTAGTGGCCGCGGACATGTACTCGCGGATCATGAATCGGGAGGACCGCAAGACGGTCAGCCTGTTCGGCGACGGGGCGGGCGCGGCCCTGATCGGTCCGGTACCCGACGGATTCGGGCTGCACGCGAGTCGACTGGTGACCGATGGAGAGCTGCGCTCGATCGTCCAGGTACCCGCCGGCGGGACCGCGCGTCAGCTCGATCCGGAAGCGTACGCGGCGGGGGCGCACCTGTTCCAGATGGACGGCCGGAGAGTACGCGACTACGTCCTCACCACCTTGCCGAAAATCGTCGGGGAGGTGCTCGACGAAGCGGGGTTGGCGCTGGAGGACGTCGACCGAGTGGTATTCCACCAGGCCAACCCGCGCCTGATCGAGCAGTGCACGCGAATGCTGGGCCTGGACCCCGCCCGGGTTCCGCTCACCGCTCCCCGGTATGGCAATACCGGCGCGGCCTCGATCCCGGTGACCCTGCACGACAGTCACCTGCGGCAGCCGCTGCGACGCGGCGAGCGGATCCTGCTGGCCGGTGTGGGCGGCGGCATGACCGCCGGCGCCGCCGTGCTGACCTGGTATTAGCCCGTACCGACCTGCTGTTAGGAGAGATGGCCATGCGTTTCCAAGGGCGAGTGGCAGTGGTTACAGGGGGGACCCGGGGGCTCGGGTTCGCGATCGCTCGGGAGTTCCTGGACGAGGGAATGTCAGTGGTCTGCGCGTCCCGTACCCCCGGTGACTTCAAGTTGCTCCAGGACGATTATCCCGACCGGGTCCGGTACTGGCAGACGGACGTCACCTCACCGGAGTCGGTCGCCGAGCTCATGCGCTCCGCGGCGGACCTCTTCGGCGGGCTGGACGTGGTCGTGGCCAACGCGGGCGTCAACCGTGACGGCAAGGTAGACCGGCTCGCCCCCGCAGACTGGGACGCCATGGTCGGTACCAACCTCACCGGTGTGTATCTGTGTACCCACGCCGCCGTGCCTTATCTGCGGGATCGCGGCGGGAGCATCATCAATGTCTCCTCCAGCATGGCCACCCGGGTCACCGTCGGCGCCGCCGGCTACTGCGCCACCAAGGCCGCGGTGGAGATGTTCACCCGCGTGACAGCGATCGAGCTGGGCCGATACGGCATCCGGGTCAACGCACTCGCGCCCGGGATCCTCACTGAAGGCATGGGCAAGGAATTGACCCGAAACGACAGGCTCTGGGAGACGTACCGCAAGCGTTTCGCGCTCGGGAGGGTCGGTGACGTGGCCGAAGCCGCTCGGGCGGCCGTCTTCCTGGCTTCGGACGATGCCTCATACGTCAACGGTGACGTCCTCGAAGTGAACGGTGGATTGCAGTGGGCGTGAGCGCGACTTCGACACGGACCGGTCGGTGCGACTGGTGGTCTCCGCCGGGGTAGGCGTCATCCGGCTCGACCGGCCGCGGGTGAATGCGTTGGATCGTTCCGCTCAGCACGGAGTGGCCGCTGCGGACGGCTCCGGAGCCGAACTCATACTCAGCGAGGACCTTGCGCAGGTGGCGGGCGTTCATGATGAGGATCCGGCCCAGGAGTTCACGGCGTACGCCCACCCAGCGTTCCGTGATCGCTTTCATCCGTGGACCCTGCGGAGCGGTGAGCACGACTCGCAATATGGACGCGGCGGCCGGCGTGCTCGACGACAGCGAAGCAGTACAGCCGGGCCAGGGTGATTCGAGGAGTGCCTGCAATCCGCCGCGGAAACCACGACTCGGCCGACGCGCACCCCAGGAGAGGCAACATGACCAAGCCGTACGAACCGATGCCGGACGACTGGCAGCGTGCGCTGTGCGTCGTCGCGCATCCCGACGACCTGGAGTACGGGCCCGCTTGCGCGGTCGCCGAATGGACCGCGCGGGGCAAGTTCGTCGCCTACGCCATCGCGAGCCGCGGCGAAGCCGGGATCGCCACCATGGACCCGGACGCCACCGGTGAGCTGCGCGCCGAGGAGCAACTGCGAGCCGCGTCCGCGGTCGGGGTGCGGGACGTGGACTTCCTCGGCCACCCGGACGGCATCATCGAGTACGGCTTGCCGCTGCGCCGTGACATCGCGCGTTCGATCCGCAAGTACCGCCCGGACATACTGGTCACCATCAACTTCTACGACCGGTGGCGCAGCGGAGACTGGAACACCCCCGACCACCGCAACGTCGGCGTCGCACTGCTCGACGCGGCAAGCGACGCCGGCAACCCCTGGATCTTCCCCGAACTCGTCGACGAGGGCTTCCCGCCGTGGTCCGGCGTGCGCTGTCTTGCGGTCGGCGGTTCCCCGGAGTCCGGGCACGCCGTCGATTGCACCGATGGCATCGCCGCCGGTATTGAGGCGCTGGCCGCGCACGACGGCTATCTGGCGTCGCTGCCGCCGGACAACCCGATGTCCGACGCCGCCGGCTACCTCACCACCAAGCTCACGCGCTTCGGCGTGCGCTTCAACAACGTGCCAACCATGCCGTTCGAGATCATCGGCGTCTGACCCGAATCCGCCGGCGTGCCGCTTGCGTAACTGACAAGCGAATTCCCAGGCGCCCCGGACCGGCGAGGCCCGGGGCGTCAAGGGGAACGAAAAAATGAGTGTGCACACAGAGATGACCGGTGCGCACACCGACGACGCGGCGGCTCTGATCGCCGATGCCCGCGAGCGGATCAACGCCCTGGTGCGTGAACGGATGACCGTCTCGGCCCGCATCCGGCAGGCACGGATCACCCTGCAGTCCGTCATGGCGACTGCCGGATGACTGGGCCTCGTCGGCCAGGAAGCCGACCAGCTCCGGCGTGAAAGGGCGCGACAGCAGCACCGTCCGGATTCGCTCCGGGAAACTCTCACCAGCCATGTGATCCCGTGGCACAGATTCAGGACTCCTGTCCCATGCGTACGCCTTTTCCATTCGGCTGTTCAGGAGATGCTTATGGAGCATGCTGTCGAACAGGCCGTACGGATCATCCGGGAGCGATACGCAGAACCGCTCAGCCTCGACGCCATCGCCTGTGCGGTCCTGGTAAGCAAATTTCATCTTCTGCGTGTGTTCAGGCAGGTTACCGGAGTGACCCCGGGGCGCTTTCTCAGTGCGGTGCGCATCAGTGAAGCGAAGCGCCTGCTACAGAATTCCGATCTCGCTGTGGCCGTCATATCCTCCATGGTCGGATACGACAGTACGGGTAGCTTCACCAGTCGCTTCACCGAATCTGTGGGAATCCCGCCCACTCAATACCGACAGCTGAGCCGGGGCGAGGGTGAGTTCACCGTGCGTTCCTCGGCCGAGGGTCAGGTCGACTTGACGCACTGCCAGTTGCGCGGTGTGGTCCGGGCCGTGGCGAAGCCCGTCTCCTCGATCTACATCGGTTCCTTCGACGGCCCCATACTCCAGGGGCATCCGTCCAGTTGGACCACGGCGGAGCACCTCGGCCCCTTTGTGCTGCAGCAGGTGCCGCGTGGGATCTGCTACCTGCACGCGACGATGCTCGCGGCGCGGGAGCAGTCGCTGGAGACCATGCTGCTGACGGCCACGCTCGGGCCCATGTGTATCGACCCGTACGTCGACTCCGAGGTGGAACTGGTGCTGTGTCCGCAGGTCTGGTCCAACCCGCCCGTCCTGTTCGCGGCCCCCGGTTTCGAGATGCTCGCCGAACAGGCTCCTCAGCCCGGATTCAAGCGGTTGTCGAGCGGGTTCAAGTAATTTTTTCGCTGCTTCAATCGGATTTCAAGGAGTAGTTCTCCACGCTCCTTGGGAAGGTTAGCAATTAGGGAGAAGACAGGTCGTGACTCAGGCTGCAACGCTCCTTGATGAGCGCGGTGAGGGCCGCGTCTCGGCGGTCCGACGGATCGCCTTCTGTGAACCTCCCGAAGGGATATCACATGCGCGACGTAGAGGTAATCCGAGTGGAGTCGGCCGACGAGTCCGGCGTGTGGGACCTGGCGGTCTGGGACCGGGCGGTCTGGGACCGGGCCGGCGAGGACCTGGCGGTCTGGGACCGAGCCGGGGAGGACCTGTCCGTGTGGGACCGGGCCGGAGAGGACCTGTCCGTGTGGGACCTGTCCGTGTGGGATCGGGCCGGCGAGGACCTGGCGGTCTGGGACCGGGCTGGGGAGGACCTGTCCGTGTGGGACCGGGCCGACGGGGACCTGTCCGTGTGGGACCTGTCCGTGTGGGATCAGGCACCGGTCTGGGACCGAGTGATGGAACCGCAGGCGGCCTGACGATCGTTCGACAGCCCCTTCGGCCCGGTAGCCGCGTGCACTGCCGGGCCGGACGGGCTTCGTGCATGTCCGGAAGGGAGTTGCCGTGACGACATACCGCCCCGAACCGGCGCTGGGCACCGCCCGGTTGCTGGTGCGTACCGATATCCCCGAGAGCTGGGACGGCTGGGTCGGCAGGGCGCCGGTCACCCTGCGCCGGCGCTGGATCTCTCTCGCCGAGGGCAGGATCCCCGGCGGCGTCCGCACCTTCGGGCTGCCGGGCCCGCAGGAGGAGCAAGTGGCCCTGGTCGGCGGCGTGATGGAGGCCCCCACAGGACATGTGCGGTTCGACCCGCAGCGGGTGCTGTCGGGCGGCTCGGTCGCGGACGGCGTGGCCGCCGACGGACCGCACCCGTGGAAGGGGCGCTCCGCCGACGAACTGTTCCCGACCTGTCTCCTGATGGGCCCCAACTACGAGTCGGCGCCGGTCGGCCCGGGCGCCCGCGATCCGCGGCTGCTGGGGGAGTACCTGGACGCACTGCTCGACTGGTGCCGTGACCAGGGGCTGCGCAGTGTCTCGGCGCTGTTCCTGCGCCCCGACCACCCCGAGTTCCTGGACGTGCTGCGCAGCGCGGGCTTCGATGTGGTCCCCATGGTGGACCGCAGCGACATGGAGGTCACCTGGGACGATCTGGACGGCTACATAGCCAGGCTGCGGCGCAACCAGCGCTTCACGGTGCGGCGCGAGCTGCGCGAGATCGCGGCCCGCGGAATCGAGATCAGCGAACGCCCGATCGGCGACGAGGAGCCCGAACTGCTCCCGCTGCGGGCCCAACTGATGGCCAAATACGGCGCCGTACCCGATGCGCAGCGAGAGGCGGCCTCGTTCCGGCATCTGCGCGAGCACTTCGGTCCGGAGAACGTCTGGATCGTCGAGGCCCGGCAGCGAGGTGCTCTGCTCTCCTTCACGATGCTGGTGCGGGACGGTGACCAGTGGACCGCGCTGATGAGCGGCACCGACTACGAGCATCCCGACGCCTCGTTCACGTACTTCGCCACGATGTTCTACCGCCCTGCCGAGCTGGCCCCGGGGCAGGGGATCACCACGATCTCCTACGGGCTCGGGACCTTGCAGGCCAAGCGGCTGCGTGGCTGCACCGTCAGCACGCTGTCCGCCGCGGGCCTGGTGCTCGACTGATCCGACAGAACCCGACCGAACCGGCTCAAGGAGTATGCCCATGTCGCCCGACACAGCCACCCCGGCCCCCCGGCACGACGGGAAAGTACTCCTTGTCGCCGACCAGGGCCTGCAGTCCGGCGAGCGGATGAGTGCCGCCCAAGTCGACCGGAAGGTCTCCGACTTCTGGACCGGCATCGGCGGCGCCGCGTTCTTCCAGGCGCTCACCACCCGCTTCTACGAGCTCGTCGCGCAGGACGAGCTGCTGTCCCCCCTCTTCGCCGTCCCCGACTGGAGCCGCCACGCCGCACGGCTGAACGAACACTTCTGCCGGATCTACGGCGAGAACGACCTGACCGCGGCCTGGGACCCGAAAATGCACCAGGCGCACGCGCACTTCCTGATCTCCCGTGAGCAACGGCTGCGGTGGCTCGCTCTGATGAAGGAGGCGGGCACCCAACTCGACGCACCCGAACCGCACTTCACCGAGTTCCTCACCATCATGAAGATAGCGAGCGGTGAGATGACCGCGGTGTCCCGGGGCGCCGCGCTGGCCCGCGGTGAGCGGTTCCACTGGGATGGGACCCCGGCATGAGCGGCACTCCTGTCCGTTCGGTGGCCGTGGTGGGCGGAGGCCCCGCCGGAGCCTTCTGCGCGCTGGAGCTGGCCCGGCTGCTGCCCGATACGGCCATCGAGCTCTACGACCGCGACGACCGGGGGCCGGGGGCCGGCATCGTACTGACGGACGAGTTCGCCGAGCGCCTCCGGGCCGACCACCCAGACGCGCTGCGGCTGCCGGAGTCCGCGTACGCCTCATGGGACAAGACGGTCACGGTGATCGACGACGAACGGATCCCGTCCGGTGCCTTCGGCATGTCGGGGATCTTCCGGCAGGTCTTCCACGCGCATGTCCGCGAGCTGGCCGCGCGGAACGCCAATGTGCGACTGATCAGACGCACCGTCACCGAACTGCCGGAGCAGGCGGATCTGGTGGTGCTGGCGGACGGTGCGGGCAGCGAGCTGCGCCGGGAAAGGGCCGACCGGTTCGGCACCTCCGTCTCTGCGGGCCGCACCCGCTATCTGTGGATGAGCACGCCCTCGGTCCTCGAACCGTGTTTCCTCCTCAAGGACCTGGGACCGGGCCCTTTGGTGGTGCACGCCTATCCGCATGCGGCCGACGAGAGCACCTTCATCGTCGAGGCCGATCCGGACACCCTGTCCGCTCTCGGCCTGCTCGACCTGCCGGCGGCCGAGGCGGAGCTGAGGCTCGCCGCGCTGTTCCGCAGTGAGCTGGGCGGTGCTCCCTTGAGGGCCCGGACCGCGGGCTGGCAGCCGTTCCGTACCGTCGTCAACCGTCACTGGTCCGACGGGCGGACGGTGCTGGCCGGGGACGCCGCCCACACGGTTCACTTCTCGACCGGCTCGGGCACCGCGCTGGCCATCGACGACGCACTGTGTCTCGCCCGATGTATCGCCGGACACGACGATCCGTTCCAGGCGGTGGCCGAGTACGAGAGCGTCCGGCGGCCGGTCGCCGAGCAGGCACAGGCGGAGGCGGCGGAGAGCACCGCGTGGTTCGAGCAACTGTGCCGCGGCGGGCGGCTGGAGGGGCACCAGACGGTGTTCGCGCTGCGCAGCCGCCGGGCACTGAACACCTACAGCCGACTGCGGGACCGGGACCCGGAGTTCGTCGCCCGCACCGTGGCGCGGCTGGCCGGCCGTCCCACCGACGCGGAGCCCGTCGACGTGCCGCTGACAGTGGGCCGGGTGCGCCTGGACCACCGGCTGGTCAAGGTGGAGCGCAGGGACGGCCGGTGTGTGCTGCGCGGCGCGGACGGGACCCGGGCGGTGGGGCTGCTCGTCGACCGGGTCCCCGACGGGCCGCTGCCGGGGATCGATTTCCTCGCGGTGCAGGCCCCGCCGGAGGGCGGCCGGGTGACCAGGAGCGCTGCCGCCGCGCGGATCCGCAGCGCGGCGGCGCTCCCGATCGCGCTGCTGGTCGACGAGGAGTTGCCCCGGGACGAGGCCAACACCCTGATTGCCTCCGCGCGTACGGACCTGGTGGCCGTGCCATGAGCCGCGGCGGCCCGACGGACTCAGAAGTAGGCGCGCATCAGCTCGCTGGACCAGGCCGGACCCCGCACCTCACCGCGCGGGGCGAACTCGGGCAGGTACGGTTTGACGTCGAGTACCGGGGAGCCGTCGATGGCATCGAGGCCGTGCACGGTGAGCGTCAGCCCGTCGACGGCCGCAAGGCTGCATACGGACACCCCGAGGTGGTTGGGCCGGTTGGGGGCGCGCTGCGCCAGGATGCCGGAGAGCGGCCAGTCGGTGTTGCCCCGGGGGTGCTGGGCCGCGGTGCAGGTCCGCGTCGCCAGATGGAACGCGAAGATCACTTCGATGTGTGAGTAGTCGTCGAGACCGGAGGTCGCCGACTCGTCGAACACGGCCGGGTCCAGTTCGATCCGCGAGACCACCGCCCCCCATCCGTCCTCGTGCACCTGTCGGCGTCCGCCGCGTACCACCCCGATCGGGCTGATCGGATTCATTCCATCCCCGCTTCCCGTCCAGTGGGTCCAGGTCGTCCAAAACCCACGCAGCATGTCCGCCCGCCCGCCGTAGCGTCAACCGCCACCCACCGAGTGAGGTGCCCACCATGGCCCGTGCGATGTCCCGCCTGCTTCCCGAACCCGGTGCCGGCCGGCTACTGGTCCTGTGCACCGCCGTAGCCAGCCTCGGGAACGGCCTCTACGTCACCGGCGGTGCCGTGTACTTCGTTCATGTCGTGGGGCTGTCACCGGGGCAGGTGGGCCTGGGCATGTCGCTCGCCGGGGTCCTGGCGCTGGCTCTGGGGGTGCCGACCGGGCAGCTCGCCGACCGGTTCGGGCCGCGGGGAACCACAGCGGTGTTCGCCCTGGGGAAGGCGGCGGCGCTGTTCGCTGCGACCTTCGTGCATTCCTTCCCGTCCTACCTGGTGATGGCCGTGGCCCTGGGGCTGTCCGAGCAGAGCGGTCATGTAGCCCGGGGCGCACTGGTGTCGGGAGTGATGGGCCGGGAGGGCCGGGTCCGGCTCTCGGCGTACATGCGCAGCGTGTTCAACGGCGGATTCTCGCTGGCCTCGCTGGCGGCCGGCCTGGTCATCGCCGCTGATTCGAAGACCGCCTACCTCTCGCTGTTCTGGGGCAATGCCATTGCCATGATGCTGGTGGCCGCGCTGTACATGCGGCTGCCCAAGGTCCCGGGCACCCCGCGCGAACCCCGAGGCAAGCGACCGCGCGGCGCGGTGCGCGACGTCCCCTATCTGGTGGTCGCCCAGGTTTCCGGGATCGTCAGGATCGGGCCGACCGCACTGGCGGTGGGACTGCCGCTCTGGTTGGTGGTGCACACCGAGGCCCCTCGTGCGCTGGCGGCATGGATCATGTTGGTCAACACGCTGATGGTGGTGTTCCTGCAGGTGCGGATGGCACGAGACGCGGACACCGTGCGTGGGGCGGCACGACTTCAGCGGGTCACCGCTGTGGTCCTGGCAGTCGCTTGCGCTGTCACTGCTCTGACCGGTTGGATGCCCACCTGGGCGGCCGCCACCGTCCTCTTGGCCGTTGCGGTGCTCTTCACGTTGGGTGAGATCTGGGGGGAGGCCGCCCGATGGGGGCTGCGGTACGAGCTGGCGCCCGCGAACGCCCAGGGACAGTACGGGGGCGTCTTCGCGACCGGCGACGCCCTCGCGCTGATCGCCGGGCCGACCCTGGTCACCGCGGTGCCCGACCGGTTCGGCGGCCTCGGCTGGCTGCTGATCTCCGTCCTGTTCCTCGGCGTTCTGTGCGCCGGCGGCCCCGCCGTCCGCTGGGCGGAACGGACCCGGGTGCCGGAGCGGGAGGCCGCGGGCGTTCCGGCAGATGAGGTGAACGCCCCATGATTTCCTCACGTATTCGGTGTGACTCCTTCGCTGCCGGAGACGCTGCACGCGGATTCATACTGGGGGCGCGAGCGTGTCCGCGGGGGAGGAGCCGGCCTTTCGGCCGGTTCCCGTAGCCCGAGGAGGTCTGCTGTTCGTGATTCCACCCCCGGAAGACTCCCCCCTGCGCCTGCACCACCTGTGGTCCCTGCGCGAGGACACGGCGGTCGGGTGGGACGAGGAGGGCCAGGCGCTGGTGCTCAGCGGTCCGCAGGGCACCGAGCGGATCGAGGCCCCCACGACCGTCGTAGCCGAGGCGCTGCACCGGATGGAACTGGGTCCCATCCGGCTCGCGAACCTGTTGCAGCCGAAGGATGAAGCGGCCGCCGGGCAGGACAGCTACACGGTGGTGCTGTCAGTGCTTCGCGAGATCTCCCACTTGGTGATCAGAACGCTGTCCCTGGAAGACCTCAAGGGGCCGGTGCTGTCGGTGGTGCCGGTGGGTCGAACCGCCCGCTTCGCCCTGGCCCGGGTGCCGGCGCAGCGCAGGGTGCGGCTGCGGCCCAACGTGACGATCACGGTGCAAGGGAACGCGTTCCTGTTGGAGTGCCGCGCCCTGGAGCACCGGGTGCAGATCCACCGCCCCGAGGCGATGTGGGTGGTGTCTCTGCTGGCCTGGCCCACGACACCGGACGCGTTGGTCGAAGTGGCCCCGCTGCCCGCCGAATTGACCCTGGCGATCCTCGGTCACCTGGCGGGGGCCGGCATGACGGTGGCCGCGGGCTGACCGGTCACAGCAGCCAGCCCGACTCGCGGGCGATGCGGATGGCGTCGACCCGGTTACGTGCGTTCAGCTTGGTCACGACCGTGGTGAGGTAGTTGCGTACTGTGCCCACCGAAAGGTGGAGTTGCGCGGCCATCTCCTGTGGTTCCGAGCCCTGCGCGGCCATTTGCAGTACCTCGGTCTCACGTATGGTCAGCGGGCTCTCGCTGCCGCCCCAGGCAGCCAGGGCCAGTTGCGGGTCGATCACTCGCTGGCCGGTGACGACCCGGCGGACGGCCTGGGCGAGATCGCTGGGCGGTGCGTCCTTGAGAAGAAAACCTGAGACGTGCGCGGACATCGCCCGACGCAGCGTGCCGGGGCGGCCGAGGCTGGTGAGGATCAGGGTCTGGCACTCAGGGAGGCGCTCGTGCAGGAGTTCGGCCGCGCTGAGTCCGTCCAGACCGGGCAGGTCGATGTCGATGATGGCCACGTCCGGCCGGTGTTCGCGTGCCAGGCTCAGGATCCGGTCGCCGCGCTCGAGTTCGGCGACCACTTCCAGGTCGTCCTCCAGATTGAGCAGAGCCACCAGTGCGCCGCGGACCATGTGCATGTCTTCGGCCAGGAGGATCCGAATCATCGTCGCCGTCCACCGTTCTCTCACATACGAGAATCTTGTTGGATCCTGTCCAGCGCCTCCGCCGTTGGAGTTTCGTCAACGGGAGAGCTGGTGCCAAGGTTGCTTACGCTACGTTGTCTGTCCGGCCGTACGGCTGTTCTTCGTTCGTGATCACGCTTGTGTGGTGCGGGTTGTCGGATCGTGCTCCCGGACCGGTGTCTCGGCCGTGAGCCGGAAGAGGTCCGTGTCGGAAGCGTCGGGGAGGTGTTGTGCGATCAGCCGGCCACCGATGCCCTCCAGTCGTCGTTCAAGGTTGCCCAGGCCGCTGCCGCTGTGCGGCGACCGGAGATGAGAGCCGAGTACCAGGCCGTCGTTGACGATCGTGAGACGGACGACATCGCCCTCGATCCGGGCGGAGATCCAGCAGCGCGAGGCCTTGGAGTGCCGCAACAGGTTGGTGACGCCCTCGCGCAGCACCGTGGCCAGCACGGTGGACGTCACCAGCCCCAGACGCTCGATGGCGTCCTGGGTGTCGACGGTGACCGAGACGTCGGCGGCGGCCAGCACCGATTCGGCGGAGATGAGTTCGGAACTGAGGGACATGTCCCGGTACCCGCTCGCGACCCGGCGCACATCGGCCAGTGCCTGGCGGGAGATGATAAGTACCTCGTCGACCTCTTCGCAGGCCCGGTGCGGATTGGTCGGGATGAGGCGGCGGATCAGCTCGTTCTTCAGGGACACGGCGGAGAGGCTGTACCCGAGCAGGTCGTGCAGGTCCCTGGAGAATCGTAACTGCTCGTTACTGACGGCCAGTCGGGCCAGGTCGGCACGGGCCCTGTGCAACTGGTCGACCAGGCTGGTCAAGCGGCTCAGGCCGTACACGACGAGACCCGTGAGCGCGGTCGTCTGGGCCAAGTACACCGTGTCGACGACACCCCGGTCGTGCAGGATGCCGGGGATGATCATGCTGAGCGCCGTCAGTCCGTACAGTGTCCAGCCTGCCGCGGTCGGCAGGACAAGCAGGAGGGAGCCGGCGAAGAAGCCGGCCATGGCGCCCCAGAACACCCCGAACCAGATCAACGGCAGGTAGGAGAGCACACCTTGGGCGGCCAGGGTGAGCATCTTGGTGCGCATTCGCGCCGTGGAGATGCCGGGTGCCGAGTGCACGAGTTGCAGCAGGAACACCAACGTCAAGCAGATCGCGGCGCGGGTCAGGTCGTATGCGTCGAGCGACAAGGAAAGGATGTTGAGGAAGGTGATGCCCAGATAACAGACAAGCGCGGCCAACAGAATGCCCCGGGCGGTTCTGGTGGCCACGCTCCCGTAGTCCTGCGATTGGCTGGCACGCGATGGGGATCTGTTCGGACCGGTGCAGTCCATCTCTCGTCTCCCAGCTCCCCTCGTGTCTCGATGCCGATTCGAACAACTGGGCCTCATTCTAAGCAGGTTGGCTGATGTTCGGTGGTCATCCTTGGAACCGGATGCGTCGCTGCAGCATCGCCTCGTCGATGGCGTCGACGCTGGTCTGGAGGGGGGGCAGTCCTACGGGACGACCTGTGCGGGGCCGTCGTCAGGTGGCCTACGGGGAGGCTGTGGAAGCTGTCGGAGGGAGCCGCCTGGCTGGATCTGCCCGAGCGCCACGGCCCGTGGAAGACGGATCAGGCGCGCGACAGCAGATGCCGACTCGACCGGGCGGCCCACCGTCGGCGCGCCGTCGTCGAATGCCGCTTCAACCAGCACATGACCCAGTGCCTGACGCCGGACCGGCTCGACCCCGACCTGGGCGAGCGGAGGCGAACGCCGTCAGAGCGGCCTCCTCTTCCCGGGCGTCCTGCCGGAAGCCATCGCGACGCGGCAGTTCTCACAGCCAGTGCGCTTCGGGCAGAGCGGCCGACTGGCCCTGCCCGAAGCGGTGGACCGCCGCACGCAGTCGCGTCATACGAACAGCGGGATCGGGTTGAGCTGCTCGTACGGGGTGGGCCGGGAGAGGCGTCCGAGCGTGACAGGTATGTCGAACAGCCTGCCTGGCGCGTACCGGGCCCAGAAGTGCCGGAGCCCCGGCACCATCACCTTGACCACCGGCATTCCGACGTCCGGCCGGGTCTGGTCGAGGGCGAGCAGCTCCAGGCCCTTGGCGGCGACGAGTTCGGTGATGGCCTTGACGTCGTCGAGCAGATCGTTGCGCACGACGTAGTTCCAGTGGCCGGGAGTCCGTGGCCGGGTGGCCGGGTCCGGCGCCAGGTATGGCTGGTTGGCGAGAGTCGCCTGCCGCCACCAGCGGACCGGGAGAGCATCCGTGATGCCGTATCCGCCGCCGGGGCGGTCCCTGCTCACGGCCGGCAGCAGCTGCCCCGTCTCGGTGAGCGCACGGCGCAGCGCGATGGCCGGGTCGAAGTGTGCGCCGAAGCCGAAGACGATGTCCTCGGTGGGTCCCTCCGTACGCCGGGACACTGCCACGACCGCGGGAATCCCGAGGTCCGAGGTGAGGTCAAGCGCCCACAGATCCCGGCCCAGCTTCCGGTATCCGTCGAGCAGCCGCCCTATGTACGGCTCGTGGAACGAGTCCAGGTCAATCGCGGGCTGCCGGGTGCGGTTGTACCACCACAGGGCGACGGCGTCCCGCTCCACCAGCTCCAGGAAACCCTGCAGCAGGGCGTCCTCCGGGCTGCTGCCCGCCGCGTTGCCGTTGGAGTCGGCGTACGGCCCTCGCGAACAAGGGGTGGAGGAGAAGTAGAGCATCGAGGTGGGCAGCAGCCGCTGGCGCTGCTCGGTCAGGGACCACACGGGTGTCCACTCCACCGGCCGGTTCTCGTCGAAGGGCTCGGGCACATGGTGGAAGGGCGAGCCCGAGCGGTTCCAGCGGTCCCGATCGCGGAACTGCTGGTCCGCGTACAGCTGGCAGGCGTTGGGGTGGACACCCTGGTCGCCGAGGGCGCGCAGGGTGTCCACCACGACCGGTTCGTCGCCGTGCCGAGTGCCGCAGTAGCGCTCCACCGCCTCGCACAGGGCGCTGGTGCGGGCCTCCGTGTCGGTCAGGCCCTTGCCGCCGCTCTGCGAGCGCAATCCGGCCGGACCGCGGTCCCGCATCGCCAGGTTGCGCCCCGACACGTAGATGGTGGCGAACTCCGGTGCTCCGGGGGAGGGTTCGAGAACCGGAACGATTCCGGTGATCGGGCTCACGAGGTGCGCGTGGCGCTTGAGCAACTGGTCGGGGCTGAGTGCCCGGTGGTCGCCGCCGTGTCCGGCCTTGGTCCGCGACACCGGGACGAACGGTGCGAGCACGCGCCGGCTCGTCAGGCCGGGTTCGCCGCAGGAGGGGCACTGGGGGATCCGGGACACGGCGTGGACGCGGGTGCGGAGGTTGAGGGTGTCGACCGTGCGGACGGAGCTCTGGTCGGCGTAGCGCAGCCCGGCCAGCCACTTGGCGGCCTCCAGGACCGCGCCCTGCGCGGCCATGACGCGTCCGGCCGAAAGCGAAGCGATCGGCCGGACGAGCGGGCGGTCCAGGCCCAGGGCCTGCTGGAGCGATCCCTCGTACCCGCGGTGCTGCTCCAGCCGGTAGGCCAGGCATGACCAGCAAGGTCCCTCGTCCGGCCGGAAGAACGGGCCGATCCAGGGTTCGTAGCCGCACAGCCGGGTGAGCAGCCACGGCCTGCCCGCCGCCCGGTGCTCGGCGTCGACCCGCTCCAACTCGGGGGAGAGGTAGTCGTCGCACAGGACCAGCGTGAGGTCCGTGTCCGAGTCGGTCACACTGAGGCCGGACTCCACGCTCGCCGCGAGTACCGGTCCGGCGTCGACGCCGCCGAGCGGCAGGACCCGTAGCCGGGAGCAGGTCAGGCCCGCCGCGGCCCGGGCGCCGTCCAGGCCGGCCAGGTCCCAGTACGCCTCGGCGACCGGGTCGGTCTCCGTCGCCGCCAGGGCGGGATTGCGGAAGCGGAGGAGCCCGGCTTCGCTGAGCAGGCGGAGCCCGTCCTCGGCCTCCTCGGTGGTGAGGGCGGGCGCGGCAGCGTGCAGGATCTCGGCGAGTGACCGGGTGCCGTCGAGCAGCGGGACCAGCACATCGGCGAGGAGGCCGTGCAGGGTGGTCACGCCCTGGCGGGAGACCAGATAGGTCGCCTCGCCGGGGACGGTCGCCGGGCGCAGGTGGTGCCTGAAACCCACGAGGGTCGAGCCGTCCCGCAGGGCGGCCGGTCCGGATCTCCGGGGGACTGACGGCTCAGACGTCATACCCATGCCCCCGCGTCACCCTCGACGGCCATGGGTGCCATGGTCTCCGCCCCGTAAGGGGCGGCGGGGGCGAGGTTCGCGGGGAACGGGCCTGCGCAGAGGGTGAACGCGGCGGCGTTCGGCGTCGCGGGGGACGGGCCCGCGCAGAGGCTGAACAGCACGGTGGAGCTGACGGTGTGGTCAAGGTGTTCGACCACGAGGAGCGGACGTGCGGGAGCTGCCTCGGTGATGCGCGCCGAGCGGGTGACGTGGGTGGCACTGGCGTGGCTCATCGGAGAGGTCCTCACTGATGTGGTCGGCTGGTGCTCCAATGGCCGGAATTCTTCGCGAGTGAGGGATGTCACCGACAGTGTCGGTTTCACCGGTGGCAGGTGAAGTTCTCACTCAACCGGAGTCCCCACCTCCGCCGGACGCCGCTTTGAGCGGTTCCCACCAACTGCGGTTGTCGCGGTACCACTGGACGGTTTCGGCCAGCCCCTCCTCGAAGCTCCTGCGAGGTTTGTACCCCAGCTCCTTGCGGATCTTAGTGCAGTCGACGGCATAGCGCCGGTCGTGCCCCTTGCGGTCCTCGACGTGTTCGACGCTGTCCTCCCAGGTCGCGCCGCACGCCGCGAGCAGCATGGCGGTGAGCTCCTTGTTGGAGAGCTCGGTGCCGCCCCCGATGTTGTAGATCTCGCCCGCGCGGCCCTTGGTGCGGACCAGTTCGATGCCCTGCACGTGGTCGTCGATGTGCAGCCAGTCGCGGACGTTGCGGCCGTCGCCGTACAGCGGCACCTTCCCGCCGTCGAGGAGGTTGGTCACGAAGAGCGGGATGACCTTCTCGGGGAAGTGGTGGTGACCGTAATTGTTCGAACAACGGGTGACCCGGACGTCCAGGCCGTGGGTGCGGTGGTACGACAGCGCGATCAGGTCGCTCGAGGCCTTCGACGAGGAGTACGGCGAGTTGGGGCTCAGCGGGTGGCTCTCGGGCCAGGAGCCCTCGTCGATCGAGCCGTACACCTCGTCGGTGGAGACGTGCACGAAGACCTCGACGCCGGCCCGGTGCGCCGCGTCGACGAGCGTGTGCGTGCCGACCACGTTCGTGCGCACGAACTCGGCGCCCCCGTCGATCGATCGGTCGACGTGCGACTCCGCGGCGAAGTGCACCACCTGGGCGTGCTCGGCCATCAGCTTGTCGACCAGCTCGGGGTCGCAGATGTCGCCCTGCACGAAGGAGAAGTGCGGGTGCGCCCGGACCTCGTCGAGGTTGGCGGGATTGCCCGCGTACGTCAGCTTGTCCAGGACGGTGATCGCGACATCGCCGGGGCCGTCGGGGCCGAGCACCGTACGGACGTAGTGCGAGCCGATGAATCCGGCGCCGCCGGTCACCAGAACGCGGGTGGTCATGACGCGGTCCCGGCGGCGGTGTACCGGTTGACGGGCACCGGGTGGCCGGCGAACCGGTTCATCGGCCTGATCGTCTCGGGGAGGTCCTCGAAGCCGAGTTCGTGGTAGAGGCCGACGGCCTGGGGGGCGACGAACACGCTCATCCGCCCGCAGCCCAGCTCCATGAAGCGCTCGGTCATGTGGTGGACCAGGGAGCCGCCGATGCCACGACGGCGGTACTCGGGCAGGATGCACATGGCGATGCCGTAACCCGCGGCCGTCGCGGGGGACTCCGGGTTGGGAAAGCGGGGCCTGATCTCGCCGGTGATCCCGGCCACGACCGTGCCGTCGTCCTCCGCGACGTAGGCGTGGAAGGAGGGGTCGATGGCGAGACGGACCCTGGTCATCTCCTCGCAGGCCTGCATCCAGTCCGTGGGGTGGGGGCCGTCGATGTCGTCGTGCATCTTCCGGCGGAGTTCGGTGAGGACCTTGGCGTCGGCCGGGGTGGCAGTTCGGATCGGAAGCATGGGACGGTCTCCTTCTCAGGCTACGTGGGCGGTCGGTATCGGGCGGTGGCGGGCTGCGACCTCGGTGACGTAGGCGCCGTAAGCCGTGCCCGCCATCTCCTCGCCGAGGCGCAGGCACTGTTCGGCGGTGATGAAGCCGCGGTTGAGTGCCACCTCCTCGACGCAGGCGATCCACTCGCCCTGCCGCTGCTCGACCAGCTGGACGTACTGCGCCGCCTGAAGCAGCGAGTCGTGGGTGCCCATGTCCAGCCAGGCGAAGCCGCGGCCGAGCTCGGTGAGCCGGGCCCGGCCCTGCGCCAGGTAGGCGAGGTTGACGTCGGTGATCTCCAGCTCGCCCCGCGCCGACGGGGAGAGGTTCTTGGCGATCCCGACCACGTCGCTGTCGTAGAGGTACAGCCCGGTCACCGCGAGGTTGGAGCGCGGGTTGCGGGGCTTCTCCTCCAGCGACAGCAGCCGGCCGTCGGCGTCGATCTCCCCGATCCCGTACCGGTGCGGATCGCGCACCCGGTAGCCGAACAGCGCGGCGCCGTCGAGCCGGCGCACCGCGTCGTCCAGGAGCACCGAGAACCGCGGCCCGTGGAAGATGTTGTCGCCCAGCACCAACGCGACCTGGTCGTCCTCGATGAAGTCGGCGCCGATGACCAGGGCTTCGGCGATGCCGCGCGGCTCGTCCTGCTCGGCGTACTCGATGTTCAGGCCGAGCTGGGAGCCGTCGCCGAGGAGGGTGCGGAAGCTGTCCGAGTGGTCCTTGGACGAGATCAGCAGGATGTCCCGGACGCCGGCCAGCATCAGCACGGAGAGCGGGTAGTAGATCATGGGCTTGTCGTAGACCGGCAGGATCTGCTTGGACAGCGCGCCGGTCAGCGGGCGCAGCCGGGTGCCGCTGCCGCCGGCGAGGATGATGCCCTTCATCTCAGCCCTCCTTCCACTGCCGTTCGAGTCGGGTGCTCAGCTCGTACTGCGGAAGCAGCCCCCGCTCCGCGGCCTCGGCCAGCGTGGGCGCCACGGTGTCCCGCTCGGAGTAGACCGGCGTGATGCCCTCGGGGATCGGCAGACCGAGCGCCGGGTCGGTGACCGAGATCGCCAGCTCGTGCTCGGGCACATAGCTGCTGGTGACCATGTAGGACATCACCGTGTCGTCCTCCAGCGCGACGAACGCGTGGCCCAGACCGACCGGGAAGTACATGGCCCGGAAGTCGTTCTGGTCCATCAGCACCACGTCCCACTTCCCGAAGGTGGGCGAGCCGACCCTGATGTCCACCACGATGTCCAGGGCCGAACCCTTCGGGCAGTAGACGTACTTGGCGCAGCCGGGCGGGGTCAGCGTGTAGTGCACCCCGCGCACCACCCCGCGCTTGGACCGGCTGTGGTTGGTCTGGGAGACCGGGAAGCGCGTGTTCCCGGTGGCCTCGGTGTAGGCCGGCCCCTGGAACGGGGAGAGGAACAGCCCGCGCCCGTCGGGGAAGACGGTGGGGGTGAACTCCAGGGCGCCGGCGACGGCCAGTTCGCGGACCTTCATCACAGCACCTCCTTCAGGGCGCTGATGATCTTGTCCTGCAGGCCGGACGGCAGCGACGGGTACATCGGCAGCGAGAAGATCTCGCCCGCCAGCTTCTCCGTCACCGGCAACGAGCCCTTGGCGTAACCGAGATGGGCGAAGCCGGTCATGGTGTGCACCGGCCACGGGTAGCTGATGTTCAGGCTGATGTCGTACGCCTTGAGCGCCTCGATGATCCGGTCGCGCTCCGGGTGGCGGACCACGTAGACGTAGTAGACGTGGGTGTTGCCCTCGTTGACCTTGGGCAGCAGCAACTCGGTGTCGCCCAGCGCCTCCTGGTAGCGGCGGGCGACCTCCTGGCGGCCGGCCACGTAGGCGTCGAGCCGGGTCAGCTTGCGGCGCAGGATCTCCGCCTGCACCTCGTCCAGGCGGCTGTTGTGGGCCGGGGTCTGGACCGTGTAATACACCTTCTCCATGCCGTAGTAGCGCAGCTTGCGCAGCTCGGCGTCGACGTCGGCGCGCGAGGTGACCACGGCGCCGCCGTCGCCGTACCCGCCGAGCACCTTCGTCGGGTAGAAGGAGAAGGCGGCGGCGTCGCCGGTGGTCCCCGCGAGCCTGCCCCGTTGGGTGGCGCCGTGCGCCTGCGCGCAGTCCTCCAGGATCGCCAGGCCGTGCCGGTCGGCCAGGGCCTTCAGCGGGGCCAGGTCCACGCACTGGCCGTAGAGGTGGACCGGCAGCAGGACCTTGGTGCGCTCGGTGATCGCCGCCTCGACCTGGCCGACGTCCATCAAGAAGTCGTCCTCGTTGACATCGACGAAGACCGGCGTCGCCCCGGTGCCGTCGATCGCGACGACGGTGGGCGCCGCAGTGTTGGACACCGTGATGACCTCGTCGCCCGGGCCGACACCCAGGGCCTGGAGGGCGAGCTTGAGGGCGTTGGTGCCGTTGTCGACACCGACGCAGTGGGCGGCACCGTGGTACGCGGCGAACTCCTCCTCGAATCCCTTGACGCTGTCGCCGAGCACCAGCGTGCCGGAGGAGAAGACCTTCTCGACGGCGTCGAGTATGTCCTCGCGCTCGCTGTGATACTCGGGCAGGTAGTCCCATACGTAGGTGGTCATGCGCGTTCCTTCTCGTGTCGTCGTCCTGGCCCTGCGGGCGCGGGTGCGGGGGTTCAGCGGTCCTGCGGTACGTGGCTGAGGGCGGCCACCGTGCGTTCCAGGCCCTCGTCGAGCGAGACCCGGGGGCGCCAGCCGGTCACCGAGCGGAACGGGGTGGAGTCGATCGTCACGCTCAGGAAGTCGGTCTTCGGGGCGTGCGCCGGCGGCCGCACCGAGACGACCGGGACGGCGGGGGCGCCGGTACGGGCCGCCGCGTGCCGGGCCACCGTGCGAAAGACGTCGCCCAGCGCGTCACCGCGGCCGGCGCCGAGCAGCCAGGCGCGGCCGGCCAGCTCGCCGGGGTGGTCCAGGGCGGCGGCGAACGCGGCGGCGATGTCGGTGATGTGGACCAGGTCACGGCGGACCGTGCCGTCGTGCCACAGGGTGATCTCCTGGCCGGCCAGCGCCCGGCGGGCCATCGCGGCGACCACACCGTGGTCGGCGGTGCCCGGCACGGTGCCCTCGCCGTACACCGTGGGCAGCCTGAGGCAGACGCCGCGGACCAGGCCGGCCCCGCTCGCCTCGAGCAGCAGCCGTTCCGCGGCCAGCTTCTGCTCGTCGTACACCGTGCCCGGCCGGTCCGCTTCGCTGCCGTCCAGCGGCTCCCGCGGCGGGGCGCCGACCTGTGAGGCGGCGCCCGCGTAAACCACCAGCGGCGGCCGGCCGGGGTCGGCGACCACGTCCAGCAGGCCGCGCATCACCCCGACGTTGACCCGCTCGCCGCCCGGCTCGGCTGCGGCCCGCCAGCCGCCCTCGCACAGCAGCGTGTGGATCACCACGTCCGCATCCTTGACGGCGGAGGCCAGCGCGTCCTGGTCGGTGAGGTCGGCGGTGACCACCTCGACCTCCGCGCGGGCGCCGTCCGGCACGGCGGCGGGGCGCCGGGCCACCGCGCGCAGCCGCAGCTCGCGGGCGGCCAGCGCGGACAGCACGGCCGAGCCCACGAAGCCGGTGGCGCCGAGCACGGCCACCAGTGGCCGGCCGGTCGGTTCCGTTGTCATGCGGGTGCCTCCCAGGGCGGTCAGGTGGATGCGATGCGTCGGGACACGGGGGTACCTGTGGCGGAGCGGGCCCCAGGGCCTGCCCGCGTCCGGCTCGCCAGATGGTGGTGCGGTCCGATCGGGTGCGGGCGGAGAAGCGCTGGAGGCGACCGGGGCCCGGACGGCGTGGACCGCGACTCGACCGGTACTTGAGCCCGGCTGCCTAGCCTCGGCGCGACGCCCTGCGCGGTCCGCACCGGACCGGCGCTTCGTCACCGAACCACGCGACGGAAACCGTTGCCCCCCATGGTGAAGTCGGAAGGAACCCTGAATGAGTACTGACAAACTCGCCGCTGGCGGCGGTGCGGCCGCGGCGGGGAAGTCCCCGGGCGCAGCCACGCTGATCACGGGCCTGATCGCCTTCATGGCGGGGCTCGACAATCTGGTGGTCGTCACCGCGCTGCCCACCATCAGGGAGAAGCTCGGTGGCAGCCTGGAGCAGCTGGAATGGACGGTGAACGCCTACACGCTGACGTTCGCCGTGCTGATGTTGACCGGTGCCGCTCTCGGCGACCGGTTCGGCCGCCGCCGGGTGTTCGTCGCAGGTCTGCTGCTGTTCACAGCGGCATCGGCCGCGGCCGCCGTGGCACCGGGCATCGGTGAGCTGATCGCCGCCCGCGCGGTCCAGGGCGCCGGCGCCGCCATCATCATGCCGCTCTCCCTCACCCTGCTCACCAGCGCCGTACCCGCCGCGAAACGGGGTGCCGCCCTCGGGATCTACGGTGCGCTCAACGGACTGGCCATCGCGGGCGGCCCGCTGCTGGGCGGCGTCGTGACGCAACATGTGTCCTGGCAGTGGATCTTCTGGATCAACGTGCCGGTGGGCCTGCTGCTCGCCCCGGCGGCCTGGCGCGGTCTGGCCGAGAGCCGCGGACCGAACAACCGCCTGGACGTGCCGGGCACGATCCTGGTCAGCCTCGGCATCCTCGGCCTCGTCTACGGCCTGATCCGGGCCAACGGCCACGACGGCTGGGGCTCCCCGCAGGTCGTGGGTCCCCTGGTGGGCGGCGTCCTGTTGGTCGTCCTGTTCGTCCTGTGGGAGCGGCGCAGCAGCGCGCCGATGCTGCCCATGGGCATGTTCCGCAACCGGGCCTTCAGCGCTGTCAACGCCGGCGGTCTGCTGATGTCCGTCGGCATGTACGGCGTGGTCTTCCTCATCACGCAGTTCATGCAGACCATCCAGCACATGTCGCCGACGGAGGCGGGCGTACGGATGCTGGCGTGGACGGCGATGCCGCTCCTGGTGGCGCCCGTCGCGGGCATCATGTCGGACCGGATCGGCGGACGGCCCGTGGTCGCCTTCGGACTCACGCTGATGGCCGCCGGGTTCGCGTACTGGGCGCTGGTGATGACCCCGGACGTGTCCTATGTCGAGCAACTGCCCGGCTATCTTCTGGGCGGCGTGGGCATCGCCTGCTTCTTCGCCCCACTCCTCAACCTGACGATGAGCTCCGTCGACGTCTCCGAGCAGGGCATCGCGTCCGGCTCGACATCGGCCACCCGCGAACTCGGCGCGGCGCTCGGCGTGGCCGCCCTCGCCAGCGTCTTCACCCACAACGGCGGCTACGCCTCGGGCCAGAACTTCGTCGACGGCTTCGTGCCCGCCCTGTGGGTCGGTGCGGCGGCCGTGGCGCTCGCCGCGGTCGTGATGATCTTCGCCACCCGGCCTGCCGGGCTGGGGGAGCAGCACAGCGCCGAACCGGACAGCACGGTACCGGTCCGGGACGTGGTCGAACCGACCCAGTCGGCCACCCGCTGACACCTCGTAGCCAGACCCGCGGCCCCACACGACGCCGTCGCGTCGGGCCGCGGGAATTAGTCATCACCTCATCCGACATCACGCCACCGGCAGAAGGGCCGTGCGAGACATGAGAGTTCTCTTCGCAAGCCTCGGAAACTACGGACACATGTTCCCCATGGTGCCGCTCGCCCAGGCAGCACAGGCGGCCGGGCACGAGGTCTGGTTCGCCACCAGCGATCAGTTCCACCCGATCCTCGAGAAGGCGGGCCTGCGGCCGGTCACCGGGGGGCTCAGCGTCCCCGAGGCGTACATCGAGGCGGCCGGCGGCCAGGCCTTCCTGGAGGCCAACGGCGGTGCCGCACAGGCCAGTGACATACCGCCCGACGTGCTGGCGGGCCTGGGTGTCAAGGCGTTCTCCTCGGTGCTGCCGCGCAGCGTGTCCGCGGACCTCGCTCGTGCCTTCGACTCTGTCCGGCCCGATCTGGTCGTCCACGAGATCTACAACCCGGGCGCTTCCTTCGCGGCCGTGGCGGCGGGGGTGCCCGCCGTGTGCCACGGCATCGGCCGGGTCTCGTACGACGCCACCATGGACCCGCTGTTCCAGCAGGAGCTGTTCGCCACGGCGAGCGACCTGGGGGTGGCCGACAAGATCGGTCAGAGCCGCACTCTGGGCAACCCGTTCATCGACATCTGCCCTCCCGCTATACAGAACGAGGAATTTCTGGCCTCGGGTGTCCAGCAGATCCCGCAGCGGCCCGTCTTCTTCGCCGAACCGGGCGAACTGCCCGCGAGTGTCACCCAGGGCGAGGGCCCACTGGTCTATCTCAGCCTCGGAACCGTGCTCGGCTCCGCGGAGCTGCTGCGTACCGCGATCGACGGTCTGCTGCCGCTGGACGTGCGGGTCCTCGTCGCGACTGGCCCTGTCGTGGACCCGGCCGCGCTGGGCGAGCTGCCGGACCGGGTCGTCGCACTTCCCTGGTTGCCGCAGCCCGAGGCGCTGCGGCACGCCACCGCCGTCGTCCACCACGGCGGCCAGGGCACCACGCTGGCCTCGCTGGCCGCCGGGCTGCCCCAGCTGATCCTGGCGCAGCCCGGGGACGGCATCGGCAACGCGGCCGGGATGCGCGCCGCCGGGGCGGGCAACTATCTGCTCCCCGAGAACGTGTCCGCCGAGGCTGTGGAGGCCGAGGTGCGCACCCTGCTGGCCGACGGTCCCCACCGGGAGGCCGCCCGCGGCATCGCCCGCGAGATCGAGGCCATGCCCGAGCCGGCCGAGACGGTCGCGAGGTTCCCCGAGTTCGTCCGCTGACCGGCCCCGGTACGCACCGCGCCCCGAGCTCACCGGCGAGCACGGGGCGCGGTG
>NZ_JBHVFF010000036.1:0-41657 GCF_042801895.1 Streptomyces sp. NPDC057543
TGCGTTTCCGACTCTATCAGACTCTTTCGTGTCCGATTCCCGGTCGAAGCGGGGCTGCTTTCCAGTTCTTCGCTTTCGCGTTTCCCTTTCCGGCGAGTCCGACTCTATCAGATCCTTTCGGGCCTGATTCCCAGTCAGCGGGGTTTGTCTTCCCGGCCGTTGGGCCGTTCCGACGTCCAAACTCTAGCGGATTTTCCCGGCGGCTCATAATCGAGCCTTCGAAATTAATTCCGGCATGCCGAAATTGTCCCGAGTGGGAGATCGTGCTGAGTTTTGGTTGCCGCATTCGCGGCGGGATCGGTCGTCGCAGAACCGTTCCGGCTCGGTGACAACTCGAAGAACCTTACGGGTCGTGGGAGGGGGTGTCAACCCGGCCAGGTCAAGCCGTTTTCGTGCGTGTCCGGCATGGGTTCAGTCCAGGTCGGTGAGGCGCCCGCCGGCGTCCGGCTGGGCGTGCTCCACGCGGCGCAGGAGGCGGATCAGCATGTCGCCGAGGACTCCGCGTTCGTCGCCGGTGAGGTCCTGAAGCAGGTCCTCCTCGAAGGCGGTCGCCATGCGCATCGCCTCCAGCCACTTCGTACGGCCCTCATCGGTCAGCTCGACGATCACTCGCACCCGGTTGTTCTCGTCCCGGTCGCGGGTGACCAGGCCTTCGCCCGCCATGCGGTCGATGCGGTGGGTCATCGCGGCCGGGGTGAGACCCAGGCGCTTGGCCAGCTCTCCCGGGCCCAGGCGGTACGGGGAGCCGGCCAGGACCAGGGTCTTGAGGACCTCCCACTCGGCGTTGCTGATGCCGAGGGCGGCGACCTGACGGCCGTACGCCACGTTCATCCGGCGGTTCAGCCGGCCCAGGGCCGAGACGACCTGCTCGACCTGGGGGTCCAGGTCCCGGAACTCGCGCTGGTAGGCGGCGATCTGCTCGTCGAGGCTCGGCTCCTGCGGGCCGGGCTGCTCGGTGGTGTCGGACATGGCGGGCAGTATGGCATGCCCTCCAAAGCCATCGAAGTCCTTCGGCTTGAATTGTTGAGCATCTAACTTTAGTGCTAAAGTCTTCGGGTTCGAGTCGTTTGGCGGCTCGGCAAGTCGCTTCGAGACCTTGAGGTAGGTGAGTGTGACCAGGGAGATGGGTGCAGCACTGCGGCGGATCCAGCTGGGGAGCGCGCTGAGCGCGTTCGGGCTGGGGTTCACCGTTCCGTATCTGTACGTCTATGTGGCACAGGTACGGGATCTGGGTGCCGGCACCGCGGGAGTCGTGCTGGCGGTCTTCGCCATGGCGGCGCTGGCCGTTCTGCCGTTCACCGGGCGTGTCATCGACCGGCGCGGGCCGCTGCCCGTCCTCGTCGTCGCCTCGGTCGTCGCTTCCCTGGGCGCGATCGCCCTCGGCCTGTCGTCGGGTGTGACCGCCGCGGTGCTGTCGGCCGCGGTCCTCGGGGCCGGTACGGCGGTCATGCAGCCGGCGCTCGCCACCATGCTCGTGTGGTGCTCCAGCACCGCCACCCGTACGCGCGCCTTCGCCATGCAGTTCTTCCTGCAGAACCTCGGGCTCGGCATCGGTGGGCTGGTCGGCGGTCAGATCGTCGACACGAGCCGGCCGGAGACCTTCACCCTGCTGTTCCTCATCGAGGCCGCCATGTTCATCGTGCTCGGTGTCATCGCCGCCACGGTGCGGCTGTCCCGTACGCCGTCCTTCTCCGACGCCAGGCCCACCGACGGGTCCAAGGCGCCGGTCGGGATGCGGGCGCTGCTGTCGCACAGGGCCATGGTGCAGCTGTGCGTGCTGGGCTTCGTGGTGTTCTTCGCCTGCTACGGACAGTTCGAGTCCGGGCTCGCGGCGTACGGCACCGAGGCCGCCGGGATCCAGCCCTCGACACTCGGTATCGCGCTGGCCGCCAACACCGCCGTCATCGTCGTGGCGCAGTTCGTCGTGCTGCGCCTGGTGGAGCGGCGCAGGCGCAGCCGGGTCATCGCCTCGGTCGGTCTGATCTGGGCGTTCGCCTGGATCGTGGCCGGGTACGCGGGTCTCGGACACGGCAGCCAGACCATGGCGACGGCCGCGATGATCTCCACGTACGCGCTGTTCGGGCTCGGTGAGTCGATGCTGTCGCCGACCGTGGCGCCGCTGGTCGCCGATCTGGCGCCGGAGTCGATGGTCGGGCAGTACAACTCCGCCTTCGCCCTGTGCAAGCAGCTCGCGCTCGCGGTCGGTCCCGCCGTGGGCGGGCCGATGGGGGCGACTCTGCACGGGCCGTACATCGTGACCTTCGTGCTGTTCTCGCTGGGCATCACGGTGCTGGCGCTGCGGCTCGGCCGACGGCTCACTCCCGTACAGGATCAGCCGTCGATCGAGGCGGCGCCGTCCAGGGTGGTGGCCGTGTCACTGCCGGAGGCCGAGCCGGTGACCGCCGCCTCCGCCGTAGCCAGTCGCTGAGTCCCTGGCCGGCGGCGGTAGGGGCCTGCTGTGGCAGGGCCCTACCGCGGCAGGGCGAATTCGCACCAGACCGCTTTGCCGCCCCCCGGTGTGCGGCGGCTGCCCCAGGACGTGGCGATCGTCGCGACGATGGAGATGCCGCGGCCCGCTTCGTCCGCCGGATCGGCGCGACGACGGCGCGGCAGGTGATCGTCGCCGTCGGTCACCTCGATGATCAGGCGGCGGTCGGTACGGCGCAGGCCCAGGCGCATCGGTGGGGTGCCGTGCTTGAGGGAGTTCGCGACGAGTTCGCCCGCGGCCAGGACGCCCAGGTCGCAGAGCTCGACCGGGAATCGCCACGACGTCAGGACGCCGGTCGCGAACGCGCGGGCGCGCGGGGCCGCCTCGACGCCGCCGAGGAGTTCGAGCGAGGCGTTGTGGAACAGCTCCGCGTCCGCCCCGCTACGGGCGGGGTGCTGGACCACCAGCACCGCCACGTCGTCGTCGTGCTCCGCGGTGACGCCGAGGGAGCGGATCAGCCGGTCGCAGACCACCTGGGGTGACCCCTTCGCCCCGGAAAGAGCGCGCTCCAGGGCGGCGACGCCCTCGTCGATGTCCTCGCTGCGGCGCTCCACCAGGCCGTCCGTATAGAGGACCGCCGTGGAACCGGGCGGCAGCGCGATCGTGCCCGATGTGTGGATCCAGCCGCCGGTGCCGAGCGGCGGTCCTGTCGGGTCCTCGGCGCGGTGGACCGTACCGTCCTCGTGACTCACCAGGATCGGCAGGTGCCCGGCGGAGGCGTAGACGAGCCGCCCCTCGTTCGGATCGTGGACCGCGTAGGCGCAGGTGGCGATCTGGCTGGCGTCGATCTCGGCGGCGAGGCCGTCGAGGAGCTGAAGCACCTCGTGGGGCGGGAGGTCGAGGCGGGCGTAGGCGCGCACGGCCGTACGGAGCTGGCCCATGACGGCGGCGGCCCGTACCCCACGTCCCATCACGTCGCCGATGACCAGGGCGGTGCGGCCCGCGCCGAGGGTGATGACGTCGTACCAGTCGCCGCCGACGGCGGCGTCCGTGCCGCCCGGCTGGTAGGTGGCGGCGATCCGCAGGTCGTCGGGCTGCTCCAGCTCCTGCGGGAGCAGGGAGCGCTGGAGGGTGACGGCCGTTTCGCGGTGGCGGCGCTCGCTGGCGCGGAGCCGTTCGGCCGCTTCGGCGTGGTCGGTGACGTCGGCGGCATACACAAGCACCCCGCCTTCGGTGCCTCCCTTGCTCTTGTCCTTGTTCTTGGTCTGCTTGTTGCTCCCGGCCCCTTCGCCGTCGGTTTCGGCGTCGCTGTCCCGGTGTACCGGGGTGCAGGTCACGGTGTACGAATTGCCGCCGCGGACCTTGCGGGACTTGACCGTACGGGGTGTGCCGCTACGCAGGACCTGGTCCAGGAGGGGCAGCAGGCTGAGCTCGGCGAGCTCGGGCATGGCCTCGGCGGCGGGGGCGCCGGCCGGGCGGGGGCCGAAGGCGGCGGCGTAGGCGTCGTTGACGTACGCGATCCGGTGGTCGGGGCCGTAGACCAGGGCCACCAGGGCGGGCAGCTGGCCGAGGATGTCCTGGGCGGAGAGATCCTCCAGGGCGGGGCCGCGGTCCCTGGTCAGCGCGCCATGCGTGTCGCCGTCCGGTGGGCAGGGCCCGGTCCCGGGCCCTGCGTACTCGGCGCGGGCCGAGGGCACGGAACTGTGGTCGTCCCGTGCGGCGGCGCGACGCTGCGTTCCGGGTAGGCGGGCGCTCCAACGCGTGAAGTTCACGGAATTTCTGGCCTCGTGTGTCGGTCTGGTCCGCTGGGGCGGGCTGCTCGCTGTCGGTCACTGCCGGCCGGGTCACTCTGTGCAGATGTGGGCCCACCTATGGTCACACGTCCAGTGTGGCGGACCGTACTGACAGTCGTCGGTACGGTCCGGCCCCGGTCGGGTGACGTGGCGGGCCGACGGGCAGTCAGCCGCCGTTGCCCGGTGGGCCGTCGGGGGCCTTCGGGTGGCCCGGCCCGGGGCGTTGGCCTCCCGCGGCAAGTTCGAATTCGGCGCGCGGGTGTTCCAGCGAGCCGAGCGAGACGATCTCGCGCTTGAAGAGCCCGGCGAGGGTCCATTCGGCAAGGACGCGGGCCTTCCGGTTGAACGTCGGAACCCGGCTGAGGTGATACGTACGGTGCATCAGCCAGGCCGGGTAGCCCTTGAGCTTGCGACCGTAGACGTGGGCGACGCCCTTGTGGAGGCCGAGTGAGGCGACGGAGCCCGCGTAGCTGTGCCGGTACTCCGTGAGGGGTTCGCCGCTGATCGACGCGAGGATGTTGTCGGCGAGGGCCTTGGCCTGGCGTACGGCGTGCTGGGCGTTGGGCGCGGTCTCCTTGCCCGTTTCAGCGGCGGTCAGATCGGGTACGGCCGCGGCGTCCCCGGCGGCCCAGGCGTGCTCGACCCCTTCCACGGTGAGTTCTGCCGTGCATCTGAGCCTGCCGCGCTCGTTGAGCGGCAGATCGGTGGCGGCGAGGACCGGCGCGGGTTTGACGCCCGCGGTCCACACGACGGTGCGGGTCGGGAAGCGGGAACCGTCGCTCAGGACGGCGATCCGGTCCTCGCAGGACTCCAGCCTGGTGTCCAGGCGTACGTCGATATTGCGGCCGCGCAGCTCACGGATCGCGTAGCCGCCCATCGCCTCACCGACCTCGGGAAGGATGCGGCCCGACGCCTCGACAAGGATCCATTTCAGGTCGTCCGCCTTGATGTTGTGGTAGTACCGCGAGGTGTAGCGGGCCATGTCCTCCAGCTCGGCGAGGGCCTCGACGCCCGCGTAGCCGCCGCCGACGAAGACGAAGGTGAGGGCGGCGTCGCGGATGGCCGGGTCGCGGGTGGCGGAGGCGATGTCCATCTGCTCGATGACGTGGTTGCGCAGGCCGATGGCCTCCTCGATCGTCTTGAAGCCGATGCCGTGCTCGGCGAGGCCGGGGATCGGGAGGGTGCGCGAGACGGAGCCGGGTGCGAGCACGAGTTCGTCGTACGGGATCTCGACGGCGCCGGTGCCGTCCTCCCCGGTGGCGAGGGTGGTGACGGTCGCCGTGCGTTCGGCGTGGTTGATGCGTTCTGCCTCACCGATCACGATCGTGCAGTCCGCCAGGACCCTGCGGAGCGGCACGACGACATGGCGCGGCGAGATCGAACCGGCGGCCGCTTCGGGCAGGAAGGGCTGATACGTCATATAAGGCTCGGGGGTGACGACGACGATCTCGGCCTCACCACTTCTGAGTCTCTGCTTCAGCTTCCGCTGGAGACGCAGTGCGGTGTACATCCCGACGTAGCCGCCGCCGACGACGAGAATGCGCACACCCGGCGGGGGGCCGGGGGGTGTTCCCCCGGAATCTGAAGCCATCACCACCCCATGACGCAACGTGCTCAAGGGTTTGTCCACAGCCCCGGCAAATTGTGTGACCGGAGGTTCTGGACAGGCCACTGCTGCTGATCGCCCTGGGGATACGGAAGCTGCGCAGGTCAGGGGTTGGGGTGGGGGTGGCGGGCCGGGGTCGAATCAGTGACCAAGCGGTCCTTGCTCCGATCAGGGGGCGCTCTGTGCGGAACTACCCCTTCTGAATTGACCCGGGCTCAACTATCTTCGTATGTCGTCGGGGTGCCGGGTGGAGACCGTGATCCGCGCTCCGGCTCAAACGGCGGGAAGTCTCCGGGGGGAGACGTCATAACCGGGGGAACAGTTATGCACATTCAGGATTCTCATTGGCAGACTGCTGCGGCAGTCACGTCCCATTCGTCCGACGGAACCGGGCGAAACGGTGCAGTGGGGACAGTGGACACGGTAGGTCCGGTCGGCGCAGTCGCGACGGCCGGAACAGGCGGGACGGGCGGGGCCGGCACGTCGGCCGCGACGGTCGGGGCGAATGCGGCCAACGGCCGCTCGGCTCCGCTCCGCGTGGACGCACAGCGCAATCTGGAACATGTGCTGCGAGCCGCACGCGAAGTCTTCGGCGAGCTGGGATACGGGGCTCCGATGGAGGACGTGGCGCGTCGTGCCAGAGTCGGAGTCGGCACGGTGTACCGCCGGTTCCCGAGCAAGGACGTGCTGGTGCGGCGGATAGCCGAGGAGGAGACCTCCCGGCTGACGGACCAGGCGCGGACCGCGCTGGGCCAGGAGGACGAGCCGTGGTCGGCGCTGTCGCGCTTCCTGCGGACGTCCGTGGCCTCGGGCGCGGGGCGGCTGCTGCCGCCTCAGGTGCTGCGGGTCGGAGTGGATGTCGAGTCCGCTGCCGATTCCGCGGCCGCTGCCGCCGTTTCTGCCTCCGCATCCGACACCGCCGCCGCCTCGGCTGTGGTCGGGGAGTCGGAGGACATGGCTGCCTCCGTACCGGGATCAGGCCCGGGCAGCGTTCGGGACGAGGCGCGGGTGCCTCAGCAGAGGCAGGGCGCGGGTCACGCCGGTCCCCGGTCGGCCGACGGGCGTTCTGCCGTGGAGACCGGCCTCGATGACGACGGCACGGGAGCCGGTGAGCTCCTGGAGGTCGTCGGCCGCCTGGTGGAACGGGCGCGGGCAGCCGGTGAACTCCGCCGTGACGTGACGGTGGCGGATGTGCTGCTCGTCATCGCGACCGCGGCGCCTTCGCTCCCCGATGCGGCTCAGCAGGCCGCAGCTTCGAGCCGGTTGCTGGACATCCTGCTGGAGGGGCTGCGTTCGCGGGGCGTTGCGTGAGCCGTGAGTTGAGTGCTTCCCTTCCGCGGGGTATGCGTGGGTGAGGGTGGTGCGCGGACGTGTTGTGCGCGCACTGCCTCTCGGGGCGGACGGCCGGGGTGGACGGTCGGGCCCGGTTGCCGGGGTGCACGGTCGGCGTGAACGGCCGGGGACGAACGGCCGGTGCGAATCGGCTGAGGTGAATGACCGGCGCGAATGGCCGACGTGAATAGATTGCTGAGTTCGGTGGTCCGCAATCCGCGATCCGCAGTCTGCGCGGCCGTTCAGGAGAGTCGGCTCGGCGGCTCATTGTCGCTCTTCCACTCTCGTATTCGGCTTATACGTCCGGCTTCTCTGCCCGGCCGCTCTGCCCGGCCTACGCATCCGGCTTACTGGCTGCCCCTCCCGGCTCCCGTACCCACACCCGGCCCACAGGCCCTGCGCTCCACGGCTCCTGATCCATGTCGGTCCGATGCCTGGTCGGCGCTTGATCAGCGGTGTGTCGACTCCCTGCGGCCCTCGTCGGTGGAGCTGCCGCCCGTTGCCTGCGGCCCATCCGTACAAAAGAGCTCAATGACCCTTCCCCGAAAAGGTGATCATTAGTGCTCACATTCGGGAAAACGCCCCGGATGAGTGGTTGCAGGGGCTGAAGGGTCGACGTGATTGCGCCATGTGGCACTCTTGCCCGGTGTTCGGGTCCGACAGCGCAAACGGGGGCTTCCGCGATGAGCGGTGACGGGCAGCAGGAAGAGTCGTTCGACGACGTCTCCGCCACGGGCCATGTGACGCAGGCCGGTGGGCTGCCCTCCCGGCAGATATCGAGCCAGGCCGGGCCCGAGCGGTCGGTCGGTGACGTCGCGGGCGGCACCGTCCTGTCCGGTCCGTGGCCGGCAACCGCCGACACCGGTGTCGAGGCCGGCGCCGCGGTGCCGATGCAGCGGGAGGGCGGCAGCACCAGCGCCACCGACTCCGACTCCTCATCCTCCGACGCCGAGTTGATCGCACGGATGCGGGACGGCGACGATCCCGCGTACGAGGAGCTGTTCCGGCGGCACGTGGACGCGGTGCGCCGCTACGCGCGGACCTGCTGCCGGGACGCGCACACCGCCGACGACCTGACGGCCGAGGTCTTCGCCCGCACGCTGCAGGCGGTACGCAGGGGCAAGGGGCCCGAGCAGGCGGTACGGGCCTACCTCATGACGGCTGTCCGGCATGTCGGAGCCGCCTGGACCAAGACCGCGAAGCGGGAACAACTGGTCGATGACTTCGCGGTGTTCGCCGCGCAGGCATCCCAGGCCTCCCAGGTGTCGGAGGCGGACACACTCGACCTCGGTGCGGATGTGCTCGCGATGCACGAGGCCGAGCAGTCGATGGCGATGCAGGCGTTCCGCAGCCTGCCGGAGCGCTGGCAGGCGGTGCTGTGGCACACCACCGTCGAGGAGGAGTCGCCCAGCGAGATCGCCCCGCTGTTCGGGCTGACCGCCAATGCCACGGCGGTCCTGGCCGGCCGGGCCCGCGAAGGGCTCAAGCAGGCCTACCTGCAGGCGCATGTGAGTCAGGCGCTCACTTCGGGCGGGGACTGCGCGCGGTACGCCGACCGCCTCGGCACGTATGCCCGGGGTGGACTCCGGATGCGGGCCGAGCGCGGGCTGCGGGCGCATCTGGACGAGTGCGTGAAGTGCCGTCTCGCCGCGGGCGAACTGGCCCATGTCAACGCCGGGATTCCCGCGCTGCTGCCGGTCGCGGTCATCGGCTGGTTCGCCGCCGGGTACGCGCTCAAGGCTGCCGGAATCGTCGCCGGTGGCGCGGCGGGAGCCACGGGCGCGGGTGCCGCCGCGGCGGCGACCGGCGGGAGTTCTTCCGGGGGCGCCGCCAGTGGTGCCGCAGTCTCGGAAGGGCTCGGTGCCCCGGCGAAGGCCGGTATCGCGGCGGCGGTTGCCGTGGCGGTGGCGGCCGGACTGGCCTGGGCGCTGGTCGGCGACGACCAGCCGAAGCCCGAGGCCGAACTACCGGCCAAGCCCGCTGTCGTGGCGCCCGCCGCACCCACACCGACGCCCCCGAAGCCGACAACGCCGCCGAAACCCACGCCGCCCCCACCACCAGCACCACCGGCGCCCGCACCGCCGCCCGCGCCGAAACCCAAACCCAAGCCGACACCAACGCCCACTCCTGCACCGCCACCGCCTCCTGCACCGCCACCGCCTCCGAAACCGACTCCCGAGCCGACAACACCCGCGCCGAAGCCCTCTCCCCCGAAGCCGACCCCGCCTCCACCGCCGCCTCCGCCGCCCGCACCGACTGCGTATCGGCTCAGCGAGCTGAGCTACTCGATGCTGGGTGACCACACCGGGCCGGAGGTGGTGATCAACGAGAGCAACTGGGTCTGGCAGCGTTCCGGTCTGTCGATCGGCGGCACGCAGTACGCGCACGGGGTCACCGTCCACGGCAAGTCCTCGGTCACCATCCAGCTGAACCGGCAGTGCACGCGTTACGAGGCCATGGCCGGGGTCGACGACATGACCATGGGGCTGGGCTCCGTGCGCTTCTCCGTCTTCAACGGTGACGGGGCACGGTTGTGGCAGTCCCCGGTGATGAACGGCAACGACCCGGCCGTTCCCGTGGGGGTCGGCATCGTCGGGCAGGAAAAGATCCGGCTGGTCGTCGAAAGGGCACACCCGGGCGGAGGTGCGACACTTGCCGACTGGGCGGATTCGACCATCAGCTGTCGGTGAGACGACGGGCGGTCAGACGGCGGGGGCATCCGGGGCGGCGGTGGCGTCCAAGGCATCCGGGAGTTCTGTGGTCTGACGCTGGCACTTCGCGAGGCGCGGGACGCCCAGTGCGCCGAGCTCGTCACCGGGCGTCGTGCGGGGGCCCCGGCCCATACGTCGTCGACGAGATCGGCGACGTGCACGGTCCGGCCCGTACGCAGGGCGAGTGCGGCGAGGAGGGCGCGCAGCCGCGTACCGCCCACGGGCAGCGCTCCGCCGTTCTCGTCTCGCGCCTCAGTGACGCCGAGGATCAGGTACCGCATCCGGCCGTTCCGTCCCGTGGGGCGGACGGAAGCAGGCCTGACGGGACGGGTCGACGCGACACGTCCGGTATCGGGCGCCCGGCGGCGGGAGCGACACGGCGCGCCCGATAGCGCGCACCCGACGGCGCACACGCCGTCAGCGGACGCGCGGCCGCGTCGAAGGTCCCTGTCGCCCCCGTCCCACGCCGCTCATGCCTACGGCTGCAGCGTCCGCCTCGCCGGAACGATTCCGCCCGCGACCGCGCGCTGGCGCGGCGCCGCCGTGCCCGTCCAGCAGGTGCCACGCCGTGACACGAGTCGGCGGAGCCACAGTTCCATGGACGCCAGATGCGCCAGGCCGTCCAGCGGGAGCGGTTCGCCCTCCGACGCCGCGCGCAGGGCCTTCCGTACGACGCGGGCTTCGATCAGGCCCGCGTCGGCGAGCAGCGGTGCGTCGAAGAGGGCGATCAGGTCGGGGAGCGCGGCGCGCAGGCCGGTGCGAGCGGTGGCGTGCGCAGTGGCGAGGGAGGGGGTGCCCCAGCCGGGCGGCAGCTCGTGGATGCCCGCGCCCGCGAGCACCCGGCGCAGGATCGCGGCGCGGGCGCCCGGCTGGACGCGGAGCGATTCGGGGAGCGCACGGGCGGCGCGTACGACCTGATTGTCGAGGAACGGGGCGTGCAGCCGCTGACTGCGGTTCTCCGCGGCCTGCTCCAGGATCCGGTGGTCGGCGGCGAACCGGGCGAGGGCCGCCCGGGCGCGGGCCTCGCCCGGGCGCGGGACGGCGGCGGGGCGGATCGCCGCCTCCTGCAGCCGGAACGCCACCTCGGCGAGCGCCTCCCCGGTCAGCCAGCGCGCGGCGGGTCCCGGCCGTGACCAGGCGAGGGCGGCGAGCGACGCGTCGGCGGGCGTGTCGAGGTCGGGGGCATGGCGGTTGGCGTCCGGCAGCCGGTCGGCCGCCGTTTCGAGGCCGGTGCGGTACGACGTACGGGACAGGCGGCGGGCCGCCCGGTAGACGGTCAGCGGGACGAAGAGGGAGTGCGTGGTCGGGCCCTCGGCCTTGGCGAGAGCAGCGACGGGGCGCAGCAGATGGCGTCGGCGCCGGTCCATCAGCAGGTCGGCGAGGCGGGCCGGATGGGCGTCGAGCACTTGCCGGGCGCCACCGCCGACGAAGTGGTCGGCGCTGCCCGAGGCGAGGCGGCGGCGGTGGCGCTCGGCGACGACGAGGGACGGGGCGGGTTCATCGGTGAGCGGGCCGCCGCCGAGGTCGGCGTAGGGCAGGGCCTCTTCCCCGGCGGCGACGACGACATGGTGCAGGCGCGGGTTGGCTGCGATGACGCGGGCGCGTTCGAGTTCGTCCTCGTGCCCGCGCGCGGTCAGGTCGTTGAAGGTGACGGCAAGCAGCCGTTCCCCCGCTCCCGTGCCGTGGCCGAGGAGGGTGCCGGGCAGGCCGGGCAGTCCGGCGGCCAGGAGGGCGAGGGTGGCGGAGGCACTGCCTCCGGAGAGGTCGGCGCCGATGCCGGGTACGGGGGCGCCGCGGGCGGCGCGTCGTTCGGCGGGCCCCATGCCGGGGACCGGTCCGGGGTCGGGCGGCAGGGTTTCGGGGGCGTGGCGCGGGGCCGTGAGCCTGGCGCGTACGGCCTCGACCAGCGCGTCGCGCACCCCGTCGACGGCGCTGACCGGGTCGAGTTGGGGCGCGGCGACGGCGAGGGAGGCCACCGCCTCGTACCCGGTGATCTCGCGCGAGCCCTCGCGGAGGATGAGTGCGTGCCCCGGCGGGATGCGCTTCACTCCCTCGTACGGCGTGCCGTCGCGCAGCGCCTCCGGGGTTTCGGGGCAGGCGAGCAGGGCGGCGAGGTGACCGATGTCGAGCTGGGCTTCGATGAGGTCGGCGAGCGGGAGTGCGGCGGTGGCGTACGCCGTGCCGCCGGCCCAGGGGGTGTAGAAGACCGGGCGGGCTCCGGCGAGGTCCCCGATGATGGTGATACGGCGGCCGACCTGGACGACGGCCGTGTAGCTGCCGGGCCAGGAGGTGAGGTGGCGCAGGGCTCCGCCGCGGGCGGCGAGGAGGCCGACGCGCAGCTGTTCGTCGGTGGCACTGCAGCAGCCGAGGACGGCGAGCCGCGCGGTGGGCGCGCCTTCGGCGGTCTCGACCTTGCTCGTACGGATCTCGTCGGGTCGCCAGTCGCCGACGGCCCAGAGCGGATCCGGGTCGCCCCACAGGAGTTGGGAACCGACGGGGTGCATCGTGCGCCCCTCGTCGGCGTCGCCGACGGCGCCGGCCGTGCCGAAGCGCGCGGCGATACTGCTCCACCCCACCAACCAACGCATCGCCGCCTCCACAGGCTGTGGACAAATCGGCGCAGCAGGACATTATCGGGAGAACTCCGCCGGCCTGCGGCGCCGTTGCGAACATGCTGCCACGACAAACGCGCGCAGGAGGGGCTACGGACGGCGCACGTCGGAAGGGCATGCGCCCCTGGCAAAGACCGAACCGGGCCGGGTGCGTCAGGGCGCACGTCGGGCGGCAACCTGCGCCGGCCTCCGACGGGGACGACCGGCGCCCGGCGCGCGCGAGGCAGATCAAGCTCCAACGCGCTTACGGATCGGGCGTGTTGTGTAACCCGTAGGAGCAAGATTCACCGGGCGAAATCCGGCCACGCACCGAACCCCCCACGGACCGACGCCGCCGGCGACGGACCGATGACGGACGATCACCGGCCGGTCGACGAGATGTCCGCGAATCGGCCGCCCCAACCTCGGTCGACCGATGACATTCGGCCATTCTCCGAGTGTGGGGCAACGCGAAGGCAGGGACCTCACCGCACCAGAAGTCCTCTTTGCCCTGCTTCAATCCCTGCTCCACTCCCCGCTTCGTCGACATGCACCGCCCGATGTCGGCCCGATGCCGGCCCGGCGCCGAACGCATACCGGTCGCGTGGGGGTCGCGTACCGGTCCCGACGCACAGCCCGGCGAACAATCCGAGGCGCAGTCCGATGCACAGTCCGGGAGGCGCAGTTCACCTCCCGGACCGGTCCGCCGCCTGCGGGGAATGAGGCGGCAGTGTCCCCCAGCCCACTGAGTCCAATGCAGTGGGCCGACCCACGCAGCAACCATGGAAGCGCTTCCGAAACGGCCGGACGAGAGCGCACGGCCGGGCGCACGGCCACACACCAGGAGCACGTACGGAGCCCGGCGGGTGGCCGCCGCCACCCCGCCTGAGCAGTACGTCACGCCGGGTTCGGAACCGGTTCGCCGACCGGGTTCGGACCACGTCCGGGCCGGGGCCGCACCCGGTCCGGGCCGCTCCGAGCGACGGCAAAGGAGCACCGCGCCGCCAACCGGAGGGACGCCCCACAGCCGACCGCGAACCCACGGACAACAATCCCGCCATACGGACGTCTGCCCCTTAACGGTAGGGATGCGGCGAACTACCCTGTGTTCACTGAGGTTCTCGGCAGGAGGCATATTCCTCGGGGCTCGGCCATATGCGTGTGCGGCGGAGTGCCGGGGCTCGTCCCTGGGGAGGACACGGTACGAAAGCCGCGCGCCGCAACGGCGACGCGGCGGCCGTCTGTGTGTCGAGGGGTGGCGCATGTCCAGGGAGCAACGCGGACCGAACGAGAAGCTCGGAACCGTTCTCGCCCTCGCGGGAATCAGCAACGCCGGGCTCGCCCGGCGGGTCAACGACCTCGGGGCGCAGCGCGGACTGACACTTCGGTACGACAAGACCTCGGTGGCCCGGTGGGTCTCCAAGGGCATGGTGCCGCAGGGCGCCGCGCCCCATCTCATCGCCGCGGCGATCGGCGCCAAACTCGGCCGACCGGTCCCGCTGCACGAGATCGGGCTCGCGGACGCCGATCCCGCACCGGAGGTCGGGCTGTCGTTTCCGCGCGATGTGGCCGAGGCGGTCCGCTCGGCGACCGAGCTGTACCGGCTGGATCTGGCCGGGCGGCGGGCCGGCAGCGGCGGAATCTGGCAGTCGCTGGCGGGCTCGTTCTCGGTGAGCGCGTACGCGACGCCCGCGTCCCGCTGGCTGATATCCCCCGCCGACCCATCGGTGGAACGCGACTCGACAGCCGCCGAGGCAGCCGTCCTCGGCCCCCCGGGTGCAAGGGGCGCACGTACCGGCGCAGGGGCGCAGAGCGCACCGGTCACGACAGGAAAGAGCACAGAGGCGGAACCAGGCGTTCCCGGCACCACAGCCGCACCCGGCATGGCGGGTGCCCCCGTCACGCAGACAGCACTGAAGGCACGGGCGGCTCAAGCGGCGCCGGGAACCCTGGGAGCGATGGGGACGCAGCGGACACCTTCCATCCCCGCCCAGCCGGGCCCGGAATCCACGTCCGCGCCCTCCTTCACGTCCTCGGCAGCCGCCTCCCCCGCCGCACCGGTCGGGCCGGTCACGAGCGACATCTCCCCGCTGCGGGTCGGCCACAGCGATGTCTCCAAACTGCGCGAGGCCGCGCAGGACGCCCGCCGCTGGGACTCCAAGTACGGCGGCGGCGACTGGCGTTCCTCCATGGTCCCGGAGTGCTTACGGGTCGACGCCGCACCGCTGCTGCTCGGCTCGTACAGCGACGAGGTGGGCCGGGCGCTCTTCGGCGCGGCGGCCGAGCTGACCAGACTCGCCGGATGGATGGCCTTCGACACCGGCCAGCAGGAGGCCGCACAGCGCTACTACATCCAGGCGCTGAGACTCGCGCGGGCCGCGGCCGACGTACCGCTCGGCGGCTACGTCCTCGCCTCGATGTCACTGCAGGCGACCTACCGCGGTTTCGCCGACGAGGGGGTCGACCTCGCGCAGGCCGCCGTCGAACGCAACCGGGGGCTCGCCACGGCCCGCACCATGAGCTTCTTCCGCCTGGTGGAGGCGCGCGCCCATGCGAAGGCGAGCGACGCACCGGCCGCGGGGGCCGCGCTGAAGGCCGCCGAGGGCTGGCTGGAGCGTTCCCGGGACGGCGACGCGGACCCGTCGTGGCTGGGCTTCTACTCGTACGACAGATTCGCGGCGGATGCCGCGGAGTGCCACCTCGACCTGAAGGCGCCCCGGCAGGTGCGGCGCTTCACCGAGCAGGCCCTGTCCAGACCCACCGAGGAGTTCGTCCGCTCGCACGGACTGCGGCTCGTGGTGTCGGCGGTGGCCGAGCTGGAGTCCGGGAATCTGGACGCGGCCTGCGCGGCGGGCACCCGGGCGGTGGAGGTGGCGGGCCGCATCTCTTCGGCGCGGACCACGGAGTACGTACGGGACCTGCTGCACCGGCTCGAACCGTACGGGCACGAGCCGCGCGTCGCCGAGCTGCGCGAACGGGCCCGACCGCTGCTGGTGGCGCCCGCGTAGCCCTACCGACCCGGACGACCGGCCCCCGCGCACATCCGCGCAGTGTCACCAGGATGTCCTCGCGGCATCCGGTGCGCCGCCCGGTCGCCGCCGGGCGTAAAGATCCGGCGCCACGCTGGGCCGCGCTGGTTTGAGTGCGTTGTCAGTGGGTCAGTGCACTATCGGGGTGGGAGGTGGCGTGATGATGACGCGCGCGGCGTACGACTGCGATGTGCTGGTGATCGGCGGCGGGATCGTCGGCCTGTCGACGGCGTATGCGATCACGCGCACCGCTCCGGGCACCCGGGTGACGGTGCTGGAGAAGGAGTCGGGCCCCGCCCGTCACCAGACCGGGCGCAACAGCGGAGTGATCCACAGTGGCATCTACTACCGCCCGGGTTCGCTCAAGGCCCGCTACGCCGTGCGCGGCGCCGCGGAAATGGTCGACTTCTGCGCCGAGCACGGCATCGCGCACGCGGTGACCGGCAAGCTGATCGTCGCGACCGAGCGGTCCGAGCTGCCCCGGCTGCACGCCCTGGTCCAGCGCGGCCGGCAGCACGGACTGCCGGTGCGCGAGCTGGGGCCCGCCCAGATCGCGGAGTACGAGCCGCAGGTGCGCGGGCTCGCCGCGATCCGCGTCGGAACGACCGGGGTGTGCGACTTCGGGGCGGTCGCGGCACGGTTCGCCGCCGAGGTGCGCGAGGCGGGCGGGGTGATCCGTTATGGGGCGGAGGTCACGGCGATCGACCGCCGCCCCTGGGGTGTGGCGGTGCGTACGGCGGACGGCCCGGTGGTGCGGGCCCGGGTCCTGGTCAACTGCGCGGGGCTGCACTGCGACCGGGTGGCGCGACTCGCGGGCGACGACCCGGGGGTACGGATCGTGCCCTTCCGCGGGGAGTATTACGAGCTGGCACGGCCGGAGCTGGTGCACGGCCTGGTCTATCCGCTGCCCGATCCGGCGTTCCCGTTCCTCGGCGTGCATCTGACCCGGGGCCACGACGGCAGCGTCCACGTCGGTCCGAACGCGGTGCCGGCGCTGGCCCGTGAGGGATACGGCTGGCCCGTCGTACGCCCCCGTGAGCTGGCGGACACCCTGACCTGGCCGGGCACCTGGCGGATCGCACGCAGACACTGGCGGTACGGGGCGGGCGAGGTGCACCGTTCGCTGTCGAAGCGCGCGTTCACGACAGCCGTGCAGCGACTGCTGCCCGAGGTCACGGAAGCCGACCTGCGCCCGGCCCCGGCCGGGGTCAGGGCCCAGGCCGTACTCCGGGACGGCACCCTGGTCGACGACTTCCTGATCCGCGAGGCGCCACACACCGTCCATGTACTGAACGCTCCGTCGCCCGCCGCGACGGCCTCCCTGCCCATCGGGCGGGAGGTGGCACGCAGGGCGCTGCTCCGGGCAGGGGGGACGGGGTGGAAGCCGCCCGCCGTAGAATCGGGGCATTGTGTCTGAGCCCTTGAACCCCTCCTCGCCGGATGCCGGGATTCCCGACGATCTGCGCGCCGCCTCCTTCGAGCGGCAGCGCAGGCTGCGCCAGGAGCCGCGCTTCCCCGGCGGACCCGCCATCGATCCGGCCGGATCGCACCACGAGCGCCGGATCCGCAGCTTCCAGCCGCGCCGCAGCCGCGTCACGCCCGGCCAGGAGGACGCGCTGCTGCGGCTCTGGCCGCAGTGGGGCCTGGACATCGACGGGCAGCGCGTCCTCGATCTGCCCGAGCTGTTCGACGGGCTCCCGGTCGTGCTGGAGATCGGTTTCGGCATGGGTGAGGCCACCGCGCAGATGGCGGCCGACGACCCGGGCACGGGCATTCTCGCCGTGGATGTGCACACCCCCGGCCAGGGCAATCTGCTCGGACTCGCGGACCGGAACGGACTGTCCAACATCCGGGTCGCCAATGGTGACGCGATCATCCTGCTGCGCGAGATGCTGAAGCCGGACTCGTTGGACGGGCTGCGGGTGTACTTCCCCGACCCCTGGCCCAAGAAGCGCCACCACAAGCGGCGGCTGATCCAGCCGGAGTTCCTCGATCTGGCGGCGCAGCGGCTGAAGCCGGGGGCCGTGATCCACTGCGCGACCGACTGGGAACCGTACGCCGAGCAGATGCTGGAGGTGCTGACCGCGCACCCGCTGTTCGAGAACACCCAGGCGGACGGCGGCTATGCGCCGCGGCCGGCGTTCCGGCCGCTGACCCGGTTCGAGGGACAGGGACTCGACAAGGGCCACGTCGTGCACGACCTGCTCTTCGCCCGCCGCTGAGAGCCGCTGCTGAGACCCACGTACGGAGCCGGAGACGGAACCTTCCGGGCCCGGCGCCCCATGGCCAGTGTCAGTGCTGCTCGTTAGGGTCATCGGGTGGTCTCCGACGGGTCTGTCCAGCAGCGGCACTCACAGCCGGCCGTCCCGCTTCTCGAGGAGCAGCGGGTCGGCGAGATCCTGGCTGCCGTGCCGGAGAGCAGGCACTGGCGTTACCGACCACGCCGCGTCGGCATGGTGTGGCGCAGCAGGACGTTCCGCATCACGACCGTGTGCACGGTGCTCGCGCTGTGCGGACTGGCGATCCTGGCCCTGGTCCGCGATCAGACGGGCACCGAGGGATTTCTCGTCGGGCTGGGGCTCGCCGTGCTGCCCGTCCCGCTCCTCATGGCGGCGTTCCGCTGGCTGGACCGGGTCGAACCGGCACCGTGGCGGAATCTGCTGTTCGCCTTCGCCTGGGGCGCGTTCGCGGCCGCCCTCGTCGCGATCCTGGCCAATTCGTTCGCGACCCGCTGGATAGCCACGGCCACCGCCGACCCGTCGAACGCCGACACCCTCGGAGCCACGGTCATAGCACCGGTCATCGAGGAGAGCGCCAAGGCCGCGGCCGTCCTGCTCATCTTCCTGTTCCGAAAACGGGAGTTCCACGGGATCGTCGACGGCATCGTCGTCGCCGGCTTCACCGCGAGCGGCTTCGCGTTCACCGAGAACATCCTGTACCTGGGCAACGCCTTCGGTGAGGACCAGCAGATCGGTACCTCGGGCGTCGTCTCGGTGACCGCCGCGACGTTCTTCGTACGAGCGGTGATGTCGCCGTTCGCGCATCCGCTCTTCACGGTGCTGACCGGCATCGGCTTCGGGCTCGCCGCGGTCAGTGCGCGGCGCCGCCGGTTCCGCCGCGTCGCGCTGCCACTGCTCGGTCTCGTCCTCGCCATGGGCATGCACGCCCTGTGGAACGGGTCGGCGTCCTTCGGCCCGTACGGCTTCTACGCCGTGTACGGGGTGTTCATGGTCCCGGTCTTCGGCCTGGTCACCTGGCTGGCGATCTGGTCGCGCCAGCGGGAGCTGCGTACGCTCTCCGCCGAGCTGCCCGCCTATGCGGCGGCCGGCTGGCTGACCCCGGCCGAACCGCTCGCCCTCTCCTCGATGCGGGCCCGCGGCATGGCCCGCGACGCGGCACGCCAACGACACGCCGCCGCGGCCGGGGGAAGCTGGAGCAGCCCGCACGGACCGGCATCCTGGCCACCGCCGTACGGCCCGGGGCACGGGCCGACGTACGGCCCCGGATACGGGCCTGGATACAGGCCGACGCACGGCCCCGGATACGCGCCAGGGCCAGGCCCCGGACCGGGATACGCGCCCGCATACACACCGGCGCATACCCCGAGGCACGGGCCCGCTGCGCAGGTCAGGGCCCATGCCACAGCACAGGCCAAGGCCCACGGCAGGGCTGCCGCCCGCACCGTCGCCGAGTACGAATCGTTCGCGACCTCACTGGCCTCGCTGCGCCTGCAGGCCCGCCGCGGGGCAGCGGGCCCGGACTTCGCCGAACGCGAGCTGGAGCTGCTGCACCACCTCTGGCAACGCAGGGACGTGGCCGCCCCCGCCCTGACGTACGCCGCGCAGGCGACGGGTCGCCTGCGTCCCCCGTACATGTCCCAGGCCCCGGGGATTCCACCGCTGTACCAGCCGTACGACAGGGGTCACAATCCGTACCGGCTACCGCCGCGGTAGCCGGACCCGGACGGGCCGGTTCAGCACCGGGGACTCCGGCACACCGCGTCCGTCAGGCGGACGCCTCGGTGAGCTCCGCCAGTTCCTGCTCGGTCAGCCGGAGGTCGGCGACGGCCAGCAGCGCGGGCAGCTGCTCGACCGTACGGGCCGAGGCGATCGGCGCGGCGACCGTCGGCCGGGACGCGAGCCAGGCCAGGGCGACGGTCGCGACCTCGGCGTCGTGCTCCTTGGCGACCTTGTCGAGTGCGGCCAGGACCTGCTGCCCCCGCTCCGACGCCAGGTACTCACCGGCCTTCTCGGCACGGGCACTCTCCACCGAAGCCCCCGGACGGTACTTGCCGGTGAGGAAGCCGGAGGCCAGGGCGAAGTACGGGACGGCGGCGAGCCCGGCCCGGGCGGCCGTGTCCTGGAGCGCGCCCTCGTACGTGTCCCGCGAGACCAGGTTGTAGTGCGGCTGAAGGGCGACGTACCGGGCCAGCCCCTCGCGCTCCGAGAAGTCCAGGGACGCCTGGAGCCGCTCGGGGCTGATGTTGGAGGCGGCGATCTCCCGGACCTTGCCCTCCTTCACGAGTTCGTCGAGGGCGGTGATGATCTCCTCGACCGGGACGGTCTCGTCATCGAAGTGCGTGTAGTACAGATCGATGTGGTCGGTGCCGAGTCGGCGCAACGACTCCTCGGCCGCGGCCTTGATGTTCGTGGCGGAGAGCCCCTTGTACGAGGGGTGGGCGCCGACCTTGGTGGCGACGACGATGTCGGAACGGTTGGAGCGGGCCGCGAGCCACTTTCCGATGACGGTCTCCGACTCGCCGCCCTCGTTGCCCGGGACCCAGGCGGAGTAGGAGTCGGCGGTGTCGATGAAGTTGCCGCCCGCCGCGGCGTAAGCGTCCAGCACGGTGAACGACTGCGCCTCGTCGGCGGTCCAGCCGAAGACGTTGCCGCCGAGGGCGAGCGGGAAGACCTGGAGGTCGGAAGGGCCCAGCTTACGAAGAGAAGTCATAAACGGATCAACGGATTCCGGCACGCCCGCTATTCCGACGGACCGGCAGCCCTGACGTCGGGGGGTGAGCGTCAGGACTGCCGGAGTTCAGCGGCCGGTTCACCGGATCACCCGGACTGCTCGGACCACGCGGATCGCTCGGATCACGCGGACCGGAAGGACCGGGAGAGCGGACTGCGGATCAGGGGTTGAGGCCCTTGCCGCGCAGCCAGGCCATCGGGTCGATGCCCGTACCGGAGGGGGTGTGGACCTCCAGGTGGAGGTGCGGGCCCGTCACGTTGCCGGTCGCGCCGACCCGGCCGATGGTCTCACCGGTGGTGACCTTCTGGCCGACGCTCACGCCGATCGAGGACTGATGGCAGAACCACAGCTCCGTACCGTCGTCGAGCTCCAGCACCGTGCGGTAGCCGTACGAACCGGACCAGCCGGCCGACTTGATGATGCCGCCGTGTATGGCCTTGATCGGCGTACCCGTCGGCGCCGCGAAGTCGAGGCCGGTGTGGTAGCCGGAGGACCACATCGAGCCGGCTTCGCCGAAGGTCGAGGTGATCGTGTACGAGGAGGTCGGGATGGCGTAGCTGGCGGCGAGCTTGGCGAGCCGCAGGGCCTCGGCCTTCTTCTTGGCCTCTTCCTCCGCCTTCTTCTTTTCGGCGGCGGCCTTGGCCTCGGCCGCGTCCTGCTGCTTCTTGGCCTCGGCGGCGGCCTTCTCCGCGGCCTCCTTCTCCTGGGCCGCCTTGGCCTCGGCGTCGGCGGCGTCCTGCTGCTGCTCCGCCTGTTGGAGGATGCGCGCGCGGAGCGCCTCGCCCGCGTCCGCCGTGCCCTGCTCGGCCTCGGTGGTGGTGAGGCCGGCGGTGGTGAGCGGTGCGGCAGCGGCGGCGACAGCGGCCTTGTCGGCTTCGGACTCCCCGGAGAACAGAGAACCCACGCCCGGAAGGGACTTGGCGTCGGGGAGGTTGTTCGCGATGGAATCGGGAAGGGAGATGGAGACCGGCGGCTTGCTCTGCGCGGTGGCCATGCCGCCCGCACCGACCGCCGCGATGACGCCGACCCCGAGCACCGTGGAGCTACGGGCAAGACCGTTGCGCTGCTTGGCGACGCGGTGCTTGCCGCGTACGGGGCGGACGGACTCCTCGGTGGGGTTCCACTCGTCCCAGCCGCGTTCCGGCCCACCGTTGCCGTCGGCGCGGAATTCGCCACCGAAGTCACCGCCCGGCTCGGTGCTGTACGCCGTTCCCGTCCCACCGGTCCCGTAGTCGGGGCCGGAACCGAAGTCGGTGCCGAAGCCGGAGTCGGAAGCGAAGCCGGAGTTGGAACCGGATCCGAAGTCAGCGACGAAGTCGGAACCGAAGTCGGGGTTGAACCGAGAGGGGGCCTCGGGGGCAGGCTTGTTGGACGCCACGGGGGCGCACTCCTTTCCTTCCTTCTCGCCTACCGGGTTAGCTGACGGGTTCGGAGCAGGAAGGTCTCCTACGGGCCCCTCTGCCTCTCACGAGACACAGGTGTCCGATTCACCCCATGTAGGTGGTTCCCCGGTTCCCTTGCGGAATTCGGCGCTCGCGCACGGTGCCGCCACTGACGACGGCTGGGACGACCGCGCTGCGTTATCGAACGTTAATAGACACCGGGGCCTGATTCCAAGCTGTTCCCACTGATCGTTCACGCCTTTGGCCTGGACTTTACGGTGCACAACCGGGCGGAATGGGACGAGTTGATCGACCCTCAGCCACTACCCGGTTTCTGACGTTGCGTCAAATGTTATGCGGAGCGACGCGCTTCGGTTACGTACGGTGGCATCCCGGTCCAAGGCCGCGTGCGGCTCGCGCGAAGCCCCCGCCCCACCCGTCACACCCCTTCGAGGCCGACGATCTTCACGGTCCTGCGCCGGTCCGGCTGCCCCTCCGCGGGACGTACGACCGCGAGCAGCGCCATGTCGTCGGTCGTCTCACCGCCCGTGTGCAGCCGTACGTCGTCGGCCAGCGCGGACAGCAGCTCCTCGGGCCCCGGGAAGATCCTCCCGCGCAGTCTGGCCGCCGGGTCGTAGAAGACCCCGTCGGCGTTCCGCGCCTCGGAGAGCCCGTCCGTGTACAGGAGCAGGGTCGTCCCCGCCGGCAGATCCCACTCGTCCGACCGGTCGGGCCAGGCCCCCAGGTCCATCCCGAGCGGCAGCGCGGGCACCGTCGGCCCCAGTACCTCCAGCGCCCCGTCCGGGTGCAGCAGGATCGGCTCGGGGTGGCCGCGGTTGACGATCCGCACCCGGGACAGCCCCGCCGGGATCTCGGCCAGCACGGCGGTGATGAAGCCCTCGACCGCGTCGAGCCCGCCCCGCCGCGTCCCCTCCCGCGCCAGCGCCCGCTCCAGCCGCTGCGCCACGCCCTCCAGCGAACGCTCCTGCTCGGCCGCCTCCCGGAACGCCCCGATGATCACCGCCACCGACTCCACGGCGTCGAGCCCCTTCCCCCGTACGTCCCCGACCACCAACCGCACCCCGTACGGGGAGTCCGTCACGGCGAACAGGTCACCGCCGACGAACTCGTCGGCCTGCGCCGCCTCGTACCGCGCCGCCACGTGCAGCCCGCCGATCCGGTCGGACGGCTTCGGCAGCACCGCCCGCATGGCGGTCTCCGCGATGACCCGCGCGGACGCCAGCCGCTCATTGCTGCGCCGCACGACCCCGTTGATCACGACCGCGAGGACCGAGACGGTGGCCAGGGTGAGCAGCTCGATCAGCGGCACGATGTTCGGCAGCGTGTGGCTGTACAGCCGCAGCGCGACGACGGCCAGCATCGAGGCGATTCCGGTGCAGATGGTCCTGGACAGCGAGAAGAACGGCGCGGCGATCAGCGGCGCCGCCACGAACAGCGGAATGGCGGTGAAGGTCGGCGGGGTGAGGAAGTCGAACACCAGCCCGCCGAGGATCATGATGGCGGGCAGCGCGCGGACGAACCGCCGGGTACGGGTGCCGTCCTCGACGTGTCTGCCGCGCCCCTTCAGCCGCTTCCACACCAGTGGTCTCCTGCCCGGTACGCGCGCGGCTGCGGACGGTACCGCGCCCCACCCCCAGGCTCGCCGGAGCGGAGTCGCGCGGCGACTCCTCGTCGGCCAATGGGGGTACGTACGTGGCACAGCCCACACACCGCCCGGACCTGCTCCTTCGGGGGTCTATGGCTGGAACGAATCAGGCCCGGCACGCTGCATGCGTGCCGGGCCTGATCCTTCAGTAGCGGGGACAGGATTTGAACCTGCGACCTCTGGGTTATGAGCCCAGCGAGCTACCGAGCTGCTCCACCCCGCGTCGGTGAATACAACTGTACGGCATGCGCGGCGGGCTCATGACCACTGAGCGAATCACCGAACGAATCGCTGAGCCGCCGAGCGAATCACCGACCGCTCGGCACTCGCTCAGTACTCCGGCCATGCGCCCCGCCGCCTCAATTCGTCTCGGTGATACGGGGAGCGGCCTTCCCGTCGACCGCCGGGGGCTTCATCGGATTCGCAGCGCGCTGGAGGGAGCGGAGAATCGCCAGCCCCTGGCCGACCACGCCCGCCGCCATCTCATTGACGCCGTCGGTACCGTTCAGAACGGTCAGGTCCGCGCCCGACATGCCTCGGGCGGCCGCGTCGGCCAGGGCGGGCAGGTTCTCGACGATGCGGTTGGCCGCGATGAGCTCCTGGTTGCCGTCGCGCAGCGAACCGGCGCGCGCGCTGTTGGCGTCGGCCTGCGCTTGGGCGATGGTCCGCTCGGCGTACGCGTTGCCGTCGGCCTCGAACTTCACCCGGTCCCGAGCCGCCTCCGCGAGGGTGCGCTGCCGGTACGCCTCGGCGTCCGCCGGGCGCCGCACCTCCCCTTCGAGCCGTTGCGCGGCGAGCGCGGCCTGCCGCTCGGCCAGCGCGGTCTGCTCCTCGATGACCTCATGTGAAGCCTTGGCCTGGGCGAGCGGTCCGGCCTGCGCTGCGCGGGCGTTGTACTGCTCGGTCTCGGCGAGGAAACCGGCCCGCTTGATCGCGGTGTCACGTTCGTACTCCGCCTTGAGCGCGGCGGCCTGCTGCTCGCGCTGGCTGGCCTCCTGGTCGGCCTTGGCCTCGGCGATCCGGGCCTGGCTGGCGACCGCGGCGGCGTGCGGGGCGGCGAGGTTGTTGATGTAGCCGGTGGCGTCGTCGATCTCCTGGATCTGGAGGGCGTCCACCACGATGCCGAGCTTCTCCATCTCACCGTGGCTGCCCGCGATGACCTCCTGGGAGACCCGGTTGCGCTCGCGGATGATCTGCTCCACGGTCAGTCCGCCGACGATGGAACGCAGGTGGCCCGCGAAGATCCGGCCGACGAGCTCCTCCATCTGCTCCTGCTCGGTCAGGAAGCGGCGCGCCGCGTTGGCGATGGACACGGCATCGTCGCCGACCTTGAAGACGGCGACGGCCCGGACGTTGAGGCGGATGCCCTGCTGCGTCACGCAGTCCTCGGTGATCTCCGCCTCGCGCAGCGCCAGGGAGAGCATGCGCGCCTTCTGTTTCACCGGGAGCACGAAACTGCCGTGCCCCGTGACGATCCGGAACTGGGTGTCCAGCGTCTGCCCCTTGGAACCGGATATGAGCATCGCCTCGTTGGGGGCGGGAACGTGCCAGAAGAACATCGGAAGACTCCTGCCGTGCGTCTCTGCTCGACGTGGGGGAACCGCTGCTTCGGCTCAGGGCGGCAGGCGTTCCACGATCACACTGCGCGCCGAGACCGAGTCGACGACAACGACGCGCACGTCCCTGTCGATCGACGTCGCCGACCATGCGGTGTAGGCCTCCGACCCACCCCGTACGGCCACCAGCACTTCGCCCGGGCCATCGGGCGGAATCGGCACAGTGACGCGGCCGATCGCCCCGACCGGGCTCCGGGCGGACTCATCTGTCGTGTGCATGCGCCCTCGCGAGCGTCCATGCGTACGCCTGCTCACACCGCCGCTCACGCCGCTTCTCACGCCGCTTCATGAACACGAGGCGACCCCGCCTCCTGGAGGCCTGAGCATCCCAAGCCTCCCTCGACATCTCCACGGTACTCCGCACCCGCGACGGAGGACGGCCCGAAGGACAGCCCGGAGAATGCACGGAGGCAGGGCCAGATATCTGGTGATATGACTGATTTACCACTCAGCCAGTCGACGCGACGAACTCGCGGTGATCAGGGAGCCGACCGTGGATCATTACACCCTGCTCGACCTCTTCTGGACGATGCTCTGGTTCTTCGTCTGGATCATGTGGCTGTTCCTGCTCTTCAAGGTCATCGTGGACATCTTCCGCAGCGACGACCTCGGCGGCTGGGGCAAGGCCGGCTGGCTCGTCCTGGCGCTGCTGCTGCCGTACATCGGCGTCCTGGTGTACGTGATCGTGCGCGGCAGATCCATGGGGAAGCGGGACATCAAGGAAGCGCAGGAACGCGACGCCACTTTCAAGGCGTACCTACGGGAGGCCGTCGCCGGCAGCCCGGACGCGAACGCCCCGAGGGAGGGCAAGCACGTCGACGATCTGGCGAAACTCGCCGAGCTCAAGGACCGGGGCGCCATCACCGAGGAGGAGTACCAGCGGGCGAAGACGAAGCTCCTCGTCTGAGCGCACCCCGACCCCCGCCCGTGCCCCTGGCCACTCACCCGAGCGCACCCCGCAGCCCTGATATGTCTCTCCGCCCGGTCCGGCGAACTGGCACGGCTCACGGACCGGGCGGAGGCTTGAGACATCAGCCCGCGGTGGCCGTTTCCGCCCGCGGCCCTCGGGGCCCCGGAGCGTCGGCATGCATCTGACATCTGCACACTCCGACGGCCCTACGGGAGAAGCCGGGCGGGGCGCGGTCCCCATCTCGGTGAGCGAGGAGATGGCAGACCATGAACGGCGCCACGCGCGAAACCCTGGACGCGATGCGGAGCGCGCTGCGCGGTCCCGTCATCGGCCCACAGGACCCGGAGTACCGAACCGCCCGCACGATCTACAACGCCATGATCGACAAACGTCCGGCGGCGGTGGTGCGGTGCAGCGACGCGGCGGACGTCATGGCCGCGGTCGCTTTCGTCCGGGACGAGGGGCTCGAGTGCGCGGTCCGCGGCGGCGGACACAGCGGCGCCGGCCTGTGTCTGGTGGACGACGGCGTCACCATCGACCTGTCGCCCATGCGCTGGGCGCACATCGACCCCGGCGCACGAACGGCCACGGTCGGCGGCGGCGCCACACTCGGCGACCTCGACCACGCGGCGCACGCCTTCCACCTGGCCACACCCGCCGGGATCCAGTCGACCACCGGCGTCGGCGGTCTCACCCTGGGCGGCGGACACGGCCATCTCACCCGCAGATACGGCCTGACGGCAGACAACCTGCTGGCCGCGGACGTGGTCCTGGCGGACGGCACCTGTGTGACGGCGAGCGGCACCACCCATCCCGATCTGTTCTGGGCGCTGCGCGGCGGGGGCGGGAATTTCGGCATCGTCACCTCCTTCACTTTCCGGATGCACCCGGTGGACACCGTGGGCGTCGCCATCACGCTCTGGCCGGTCGACCGGACGCCTGATCTGTTGCGCTGGTACCGCGGCTTCCTGCCCACGGCCCCCGAGGACCTGAACGGCTTCTTCGCGGCGCTCACCGTGCCGCCCGGTCCCCCATTCCCGGAGGAGATCCACAGCCAGAAGATGTGCGGTGTCGTGTGGTGCTGGACCGGCGACCCGGACCTCCTCGAAGTCGCCCTGAAACCCGTGGACGACGCGGGCCCGCCCGCCTTCCGCTTCACGACGCCGATGCCCTACCCCGCCCTGCAGTCCATGTTCGACGAGCTGCTCCCCACCGGCCTGCAGTGGTACTGGCGCGGCAATTTCTTCGACCGGATCACCGACGACGCCATCGCCATCCATGCCAAGTACGTCGAGAACCTCCCCACCGACCTGTCGACCACGCACCTGTACCCGATCGACGGCGCCGCCCACCGGCTGGGCCCCGACGACACCGCCTGGGCCTACCGGGAAGCGGTCTGGTCCGGCGTCATCGCGGGCATCGACCCGGACCCGGACAACGCCGAGAAGCTCAGGCAGTGGTGCGTCGACTACTGGGATGAACTCCACCCGCACTCCATGGGCGGTACGTACGTGAACTTCATCGGCGCGGGCGAAGCCCCGGACCGGATACGCGCCGCCTACCGCGACCACTACGACCGCCTCGCGGCCATCAAGCGCATCTACGACCCGCACAACTTCTTCCACGCCAACCAGAACATCGAACCGGCGCGCTGACGGAGTACCAGCCATCGGCACAGTGCGTGAACCCGGGACCGGCTGCGTACAACGCCGTGCCCGAGCCCTTCGTACGCCGTACCCATCGGCGACGACGGCCTCGGCCGAGTACCGATGTCCGGTTGAGTGTCGCCGCCCTGACGGGAGTGTCACAGCGTCTACATCCCTGTAGACGGTCTACGTTGCCTGGACGCAGGAGTGCGGCGAGAGGCCGGCACGCACGGGCACGTTCGGCGCACGAGCCGACCGCCTGATGCCATCCCACCGCCGTCACACCACAACGCGTCGCTCGCTGCCCGGCAGTGAAGCGCCGAACGGTCGAGAGCAGGGGTGCACCTTGGGACAGTCGGAATTCCTCACCGCGGTGGATCTGGCCAGTGAGCGCCGTTCCGTGATGAAGAAGCTACCCGAGGTCACTCTGGCCTTCTGGATCATGAAGATCGCCGCCACCACCCTCGGCGAGACGGCCGGAGACCTGTTCTCCCAGACGCTGCGACTGGGCTACTTCCTCACCACGATCGCGCTGTTCCTGGTGTTCGTGGTGACGCTGGTGGTGCAACTGCGGTCCCGGCGCTACAACCCGTTCTTCTACTGGACGGTCATCCTGTCCACGAGCATGGCCGGCACGACCATGTCGGACTTCATGAACCGGGACGCCAGTGCCGAGTACCTCACGGCGGGCACGTCCTCGCTGGGCCGGGGCCCGCAGGGGCTGGGTCTGGGATACCCCGCGGGCGCCGCGATCCTGATCTCCCTGCTGATCGCCATCTTCATCGTCTGGAGGCTCACCGGACAGACCTTCGCCATCCGAGACATCGTCACCTTCCGCGGTGAGGCCCTCTTCTGGTCCGCGATCCTGGTGTCGAACACCCTGGGCACATCCATGGGCGATTTCCTCTCCGACAGCTCCGGCCTCGGCTACGCCGGCGGCGCCCTCCTCGTCACGGCGCTGCTGGCCGTACTGGCCGCTCTGATGCGGGTGCCGGCCGTCCCGAACGTCGCACTGTTCTGGATCGCCTTCGTCCTCACCCGACCCCTGGGCGCCACCGCCGGCGACTTCCTCACGAAGCCTGCCGCCAAGGGCGGCCTCGATCTCGGCACACCGGGCTCTTCGGCCGTACTCCTGATCGTCCTTCTCGGCCTCATGGCCTACGCCAACGTGCAGGAGCACAGGAACACCGCCCACCGGGACGAGCGCGACGCCCAGCCGTCGTAACCGCATCGCGCCTCGCCCGCGTCCTCGTACGGGATCGCGAACAGCTCGCACCCGTGGTGATGAACCCGGCCGCGAACGCGAGCCGGTCGCCGACGCCGCGGCCGAGCAACACCTCATTGCGCCGAACCACTCGCGAACCGAAGCCAGTTGGCTGAAGCGATCGGTCGCACACGATGGCATCACTCGACATACGCACAGAGACACCATGCGCAACGTCTGTATGTCGCGCCGGCTCAGTGGCCGTGACTCAGCACGGTATTGACCGCAACTCCTGTGGTGCAGGGGCGTGTCACCCGGCCGGCCCGGGACTCCAGGTACCGTTGCTCGGCGATGCTGGCGGTTGACTTCGCGGCGCGCCGGTAGTGCTCGTACGCCCCGGCCAGGTCGCCCATCTTCTCCAGCAGATGCGCCCGTACGGACAGCAGCCGGTGATGCCCGGCCATCCGCTCGTCACCGTCCAATGTGGACAACAGGGCCAGCCCGGCCGCCGGGCCCTCGGTCTCGGCGAGCGCGATCGCCCGGTTGAGGGTGACCATCGGGTTGGGCGCGATCCGTTCCAGGATCAGGTAAAGAGCGTGCACCTGCGGCCAGTTGGTCTCCTCGGTCGTGGCCGCGTCGGCATGCGTGGCGGCGATGGCGGCCTGCAGCTGGTAAGGCCCCAGCGTCGAGCCGGCCAGCGACGCCTTGACCAGCTCCAGCCCTTCGTCAATCAGCCCGCGGTCCCACTTCGTACGGTCCTGCTCGTCCAGCGGCACCAGGTCGCCGGCCGCCGTCGTACGTACCTCCCGGCGGGCATGGGTCAGCAGCATCAGCGCGAGCAGCCCGGTCACCTCGCCGTCCTCGGGCAACTGCGCGTGCACCATCCTGGCCAGCCGGATCGCCTCGTGCGCGAGGTCTGCGCGGTGCAGCTCGCTGCCCGAGGAGGCGGTGTAGCCCTCGCTGAAGATCAGGTAGAGCACGTGCAGGACGACCCGCAGCCGCTCCTCGCGCTCCGCGCCCTGCGGCAGGGTGAACGAGCTTCCGGCGGCCTTGATGCGCTGCTTGGCCCGGCTGATCCTGGCCGCCATCGTGGCCTCCGGCACCAGGAACGCGCGGGCGATCTCGGCAGTCGTCAGGCCGCCGACCGCCCGCAGCGTCAGGGCGGTCTGGGAGGCCGCGGTGAGCGTCGGATGGCAGCACAGGAACAGCAGGACGAGCGTGTCGTCGGTGTCCGGTACGTCCTCGGGCACCACCTCGGTGGCCGTCGCCGACTCCCGCTCGCGGCGCGCGTGGTCGCTGCGCATCTGGTCGATGAGCCGCCGGGACGCGACAGTCATCAGCCAGCCGCGCGGGTTGTTCGGCACTCCCTCGGCCGGCCACTGCACGGTGGCGGCGAGGACGGCCTCCTGTACGGCGTCCTCACACCCTTCGAACCCGCCGTGCCGGCGTACCAACGCGCCGAGGACCTGCGGCGTGAGCTCACGCAGCAGGTCCTCGACGGGTGGTGCGGTCATGCCTCCAATTGTCCGTCAGCGAACATCACCTGCCGCACCTCGACACCCAGGCCCTCGATCGCGGTGTCCGGGATCTGCGCGGCCAGCTCGATCGCCCGCTCCTTGTTCTCGCAGTCGATCAGGTAGAAGCCGCCCAGGTACTCCTTGGCCTCCAGGAAGGGTCCGTCGGTCACCACCGGCTGGCCGTTGCGTACGGACACCACAGCGGCCTGCGACGGGTCGACCAGCGCCTGCGTGGTGATCAGTTCGCCGGACGTCTTCAGCGCCTCGATGAACTTGCCGTGGCCGTCACCGATCGCCGCCTTCTCCTTGTCGGTCAGCGCGTCCAGCACGGCCGGGTTGATATGCATGCTGATCAGGAACTGCATCGCGTGCTCCTCGTGGTTCGCGAGCCCCGGTCGGGCCCGTCGACCAGTTGGTCGGAGCCGCCGCCGTCGTCTTGACATCCCCCGCCAGAACTTTCGCATGAGTTTTTCGCCGCCGCGTCGCCCGGACCGCGAGGTCGTCATTTCTGGTGACGCCCCGCCGTGGCAGCCGCGAGAGATGTCCGTCCGTACCGATGTCAAGAATCTCTCGACCGCTCCGACCAACCGGCGAAACGTCGAGAGAGTCGAGAGAACAGGGAGTTTCGGATATGCGAGTCAACCGGGCGTGGCTGGGACTGGTCGTCCTCATGCTGCCGACTTTGCTCGTCGCGATGGACACGACGGCGTTGCTCCTCGCGCTCCCCCAGCTGAGCGCCGACCTGGGTGCCACCAACGTCGAACAGCTGTGGATCAGTGACAGCTACGGATTCATGGTGGCCGGCCTGGTCATCACGATGGGTACGCTCGGCGACCGGATCGGCCGCCGACGACTTCTGATGATCGGCGGGGCGGCGTTCGCGGTCCTGTCGGTCGTGGCCGCCTTCGCGGTCAACCCGCTGATGCTGATCGTCGCGCGTGCGCTGCTGGGCGTCGCCGGCGCGACCTTGGCGCCGTCCACACTCGCCTTGATCACCAACATGTTCCGCGAAGGGCGACAGCGCGGGAAGGCCATCGCGATCTGGGCGACCTGCCAGTTCACCGGCGGCGCGCTCGGACCCGTACTCGCCGGATTCCTGCTCCAGCACTTCTGGTGGGGATCGGTGTTCCTGGTCGCCGTGCCGGCGATGGCGTTGCTGCTGCTGGCCGGGCCGGTCCTGCTGCCGGAGTTCCGCAGCGACCAGGCCGGCCGGCTGGACCCGGCCGGCGTCGGGCTGTCGCTCGTGGCGGTGCTTCTGATGGTCTACGGCATCAAGCAGCTGACCGTCGAGAGCATGCCGATCGTGCCGGCGGTGGCCCTCGTCGTCGGCGCAGCCATCGGTTTTCTGTTCGTACGCCGGCAACTGCGGCTGGAGACGCCGCTGCTGGACCTGCGGCTGTTCCGCAACCGCCCGTTCACAGCCGTACTCGTCGCGCTGGCCTTCGCCGGCGTCGCCATGGCTGGTACGGGCCTGCTGGTGACCCAGTACCTGCAGAGCGTGCTGGGCTTCTCGCCGGTCGCGTCGGCGGTGCTGTTCGCACCCATGGGCCTGGGCGTGGCGGTCGGCACCATGACCGCGCCGGCGCTGGCCCGGCGGGTGAAGCAGACGACCGCGATCGCCGGCGGGCTGGTGGGGTCGGCACTGGGCAGCCTGCTGCTGGTCGGCGTCGACGGTGCGAGCGCCCTGCCGCTGGTGATGACCGGCATCGCCGTACTGGCGCTGGGCACGGGCCCGCTGTTCGCGCTGGGCACCGGGCTGGTCGTCGGGTCCGTACCGCCGGAGCGCGCCGGCTCGGCGGCGTCGATGTCGGAGACCGGCAACTACTTCGGCGGTTCGCTCGGCTTCGCACTGCTCGGCGTGGTGGCCGCGGTGGTCTACCGCAGCCGGATGGACGGCACGTCCGACTCGCTGGCCGACGCGGTCGCCGCCGGCCGGCACCTTCCCGCCGGCCAGGGCGCGGAACTGCTGCACACCGCGCGGGAGGCGTTCACCGTCGGCCTGCACGTCACCGGTGTCGTCGCCGCGGTCGTCTTCGCCGGGCTGGCCGTACTGATCCTGACCATGCGCCCGGCAACCCGGACCACCCCGGCCGCACTCCCCGACTACGAGGCGACTCGCTCATAGAACCCTTCCGAGCCAACGCCGTGGTTGTCACCGGCCGCCGCTGACGGACCGTCCGCAGCGGGCCGGGCCCGTCCTCTTGGCCTGCGCCTCCTCGTCGTCGCCGTCGCCGGCCAGGTGGTCCTTCCACGCCTGCCATGCGACCTTGAGACCGAGCGCGAGGGGCAGCAGGCCCAGGTAGGGGATGGCCGGCTCAGGCAAGAAGGTCGCGCCGAATGGGGCGGCCACCGCCACAGCGAGGATCGCGGCGAAGCCCAGGTACTTGCCCAGCACGATGCGCCGGGTGGAGCCGTGGGTACGAAGCGGGGCGACGGCGTCGGGCTGAGCCCTCGACGGCGTGGTGTGGAGCGGAGCGGAGGCGGCGTACTGCCGCCGCGTGAGGTCAGGCGCGGGCGGCGTGGGTGAAGAACGCTGCGTGTCGGGCAGGCAGTGCCGATGTCGGACGGGTGTCCTGCGCCACCAGTTCCTGGAGGGCACCGGAGCCCGGCCCCTTCGGCCCTGTGGCCGCCTGTGCCTGGTCGCCGGACGTCCGGTCCGTCGAGGCCAGGGTCAGGCCGCCGGTTCCACTCAGGACGAATTCGCGCTGCCGTGCACGTGCCGTGCAGTCTGGCAACCAGCGCCGATGACGTTCGTCGCAGGACACGGTGTCGCTGCAGGCTTCGGGCCCGGCGTCGCTTGCCACCCTGGAGTTCGAAATCCGGGTTTTCATGGTGCAATGACCAACATCTTCGGCCCAAAGATTCCGAAGCGCGCATAGTCTACCGATTGCCTTATGCCGGGCTTTTCGCCCAATTGATGAGCCGGGCCCACCAGCCACCCTCCGATCGGCTTGGTGAACTCTCCGGGCGCCGAGGGACCTGTGCGTGTCGCGGCGACTCGCCCTGTCGGGCCGGCACCGATTCCGATCGAGTCGTCGCCTCCACTGCGCGCACCCCCCTGCGCTCCGCAGACTCACACATGCACCGCTGAGCCGTCGGCACGCCCATGAGCACTTGGCCCACATGTCTCCCGCAGCCCTCATAGGTCATCTTCCGGCACGACCGACAGACAGCACGCTGGCACATAATTCTTCTCCATCAGCTCTTCATTTGAGATCCACGATATTCACGCAACTGTCACAAGGGGCTCCAGCATTTTCACCCTCTCCGCAAACAGCTGACTTTCATCGGCACGGGCCGCGGCCATGGGGTCGAATAGTGATCCAAGTGACCTCATTGCCGGTCGCAAATATCCGGACATGAGGGGTAGACGCCACATATCCGTCGCGCGGAATATCTCACCAAGTAGCGTCAGTGGTCCGATTGAAAAATACCCTGAATTTGCTCGGGACATCGAAACAGTGATTGCATCACGCCCGGTCGGCGGAATGGAGGCGCAGAGCCTTACTGTCACTGCCCGTCACCGTGTTGCTTTGCAGATCGTCGACCGAGCGCGGCGAGGGCAAGAATCGAGAACGGCAACCGCCCTCCCCGAACGGGTGGTGTGCGCCGATCAGGAGGGAGCAACGTGAGTTGCTCACACGCCGCAGGATGCCCCCTTTTCCCTCTACTCAGGGCAAGCTTGCAAGGTTGGCGCGAACACTACTGCGACAGCGACGACCGGTGGCTCGACTGTGCGCGCTACCAGGTGTCACTCACCGGCGAGCGCGTGCCGATCGGCTTGCTGCCCAACGGAGCCCGCGCGCGACACCTCGAAGACGTCGCCGAGGCGGGGCGGTCCGGTGCCGCCAACCCGGGGAAGGTACCCCGGCAGGCCCCGCCACCACGGCCCGATCCGTGGTCACCGGAGGCCGCGCCCTGGTCCCAGCCGGCGCCGGCCCGCCCCTATGAGCAGTCACAACCTGGAACCGTGACACCGGGGGCCACCGCCCACTTCGGGGCGACATCTCCGCCAGCACCTGTCTGGCATCACCAACCGACACCGCCCCCACAGATTCCCCAGCCTTCAAACAGCCTCGCTCGACGAGCGCGGCAAGCTCCCCGCTCGAAGCGCGGCTGGTTGGCTCGAATCGCCGATTGGATGAGAGGACCCGCATGAGTACCTACTGGCCCTGGTGGGCGGGCGCTATCGGGCTCGCTCTGGTCACCATCAACTACACCCTCATCACCGATCGGTCTTTCGGGGTGTCGTCCGCGTGGGATCGCGTGTTGCACTGGCGCCGCGAACGCCATCTCGAGGAGATGGACGAGGAGTTCGCCGACGATCACGCTCTCACTGAGGCGCTCGCCGCAGCTACGGCGGAGCATTTCGGCACCGGCACCGGCACCGGCGCGTCACCCCTGCCACAGGTTCCGTACGGGAATTCACAGCCACTCGAAGTGGATACCGAACCAGCGGCGAGCGAGAGCCCCGCGGCCACGAGCCTGCGCCCCGCCCCGCTGGTCACCCAGGCTGCCCTGCTGATATCGATCTTCCTCGGCGGATTGATCGCCGCGGTCACCTCCGGGCGGTTCCACCTCCGCTACGACATGGGCCCGGGTTTTCGGAGCCTGGTCACCGCCAATCCGACCACCATGATCGCCCTGCTGTTCGTGGGAGGCGTGCTGGTCGGCTTCGGCACTCGGCTGGCCGGTGGGTGCAGCTCCGGCCACGGACTCAACGGCTGCGGCCGTCTACGCCCGGTCAGCATCGTCGCGACCGCCGTGTTCTTCGGCACCGCCATCGTGGTGTCGTTCCTCCTGTGGAAGGTGATCTGATGCGTACCCGGGGCGCGATTCTGCTGGCCAACGTCATCACCGGACTGGCCCTCGGATATACCGTCACCAACATCGGCTTCGGCGACTACGCCGAGCTGAACCGCATGTTCACCTTCCAGGACCTGCGCATGCTCCTCGCCTTCGCCGGCGCCGTGGTGATCATCGTGTGCGCATTCGCTCTGCTGCGGGTCCGCCGTACCCCAGGGCGCATCCACCGGGGCGTGATCCCCGGTGCGGTGTTGTTCGGTACGGGCTGGGCGATCTCAGGTGGGTGCCCTGCAATCCCGATCATCCAGGTCGCCAGCGGATACCTGCCTGCCCTGGTCACCATCGTCGGCGTCGTCGTCGGTATCCGGCTGTGCCGCTGGGCCAACGCCCGATACTTCCACCTCGACCGCGGCTCCTGCGGGCTGTAACCAAGGACGCCCACCGACACGAGCCGTGGAGGCACCCTGCCCGTGGTTGTCCGGGTGCGAAGTCTCCGCGCCCGGACAACAACGGTTGCCCTGCTCGCTCGCGATCGTTCGCACTCCGGTGGAGCATCGGTGGAGCAACTGCCCGAAATGAACTCGAACAAGGAACGGCCCCAGGTCAGAAACCCTCTCTGACCTGGGGCTGAGCAGTAGGCCGTGTGGGACTCGAACCCACAACCAACGGATTAAAAGTCCGCTGCTCTGCCAATTGAGCTAACGGCCCCCGGCGAATCACCCCTGAGCATAGCCCGCCGGGGCCCGGCCGCCGATCGGGTATCGGTTACCGGGCCCTGTCACGGTGGAATCTGCGAGGGATCAAGGGGTACGGGCGGGGACCTCAGGGGCGGTTGTGCGTTTGTGATCCGGAGTGAGGAACCAGTGCCGGGCCGACGCCAGCCACCACGCCGTCGCGAAGCCGAGCACCACCAGGACCGCGATGGGCGCGTAGTTGAACGTCTCCCAGGTGACCGGCGAGACCTGCGGAAGCATGAAGAGCACCGTGATGATCACGACCCAGGTCACCGCGATGATGCCGATCGGGCGGGACCAGCGGCCCAGGTGCCAGGGGCCCGGGGTGAAGTCGTCGCCCCGGAGCAGGCGGAGCAGGGTGGGGATGACGTAGGCGATGTACAGGCCGATCACCGCGATCGAGGTCACCGCCGCGTAGGCCGTGACGTTGATCAGGTACGGGAGGCCCAGGGCCAGCGCGCCGATCGCGGCGAGCCAGACCGCGGCGACGGGGGTGCGGGTGCGCGGGCTGACCGTGTGCCAGACGTGGGACCAGGGCAGGGCCCCGTCGCGGGAGAAGGCGTAGATCATGCGGCTGTTGGCGGTGACGGATGCCATGCCGCAGAAGAGCTGGGCGCCGATCACGACCAGCAGCAGGAGCTTGCCGGTGGTGGCGCCGAGGGCGTCCAGGAGGATCTGGGCGGGCGGAGCGTCAGTCGGGGAGTTCAACGCACCGTCGTACGACTGGATGGCGAACGTGAAGCCGAGGAGCAGGACGAAGCCGGCGATCCAGGAGGTCCAGATGGACCGGACGATGCCGCGCGGGCCCGCCGTGGCCGCGTCGTGGGTCTCCTCCGTCATATGGGCGGAGGCGTCGTAGCCGGTGAAGGTGTACTGCGCCATCAGCAGACCGATCATCACGACGTAGAAGCCGCTGCCCCAGCCGGTGTTGTTCACGAACTCGGTGAAGACGAACGACGCCGACTGGTGCGAGTCCGGCACGAAGGTCAGGGCGCCGACGATGACGGCGACGCCGATCACGTGCCACCACACGCTCACGCTGTTCAGGATCGCGACGATGCGGACGCCGAAGGTGTTGAGCAGGCCGTGCAGCAGCAGGATCGCGGCGAAGAGCAGGATCGTACGGGTGGGGGTGACCTCGAAGTCGAACTGGAGGTTCAGGTACGCGCCGAGGAACGACGCCGCCCCGAAGTCGATCCCGGCCGTGACGGCGACCTGGCCGAGAACGTTGAACCAGCCCGTGAACCAGGCCCAGGCCGCCGCCGAGCGCGGCGGAGCCAGCCGGTGGGCCCAGAAGTAGAGGCCGGCGGAGGTCGGGTACGCCGAACAGATCTCGGCCATCGCCAAGCCGACGAACAGCGTCATCAGGCCGACGCCGACCCAGCCCCACGTGATGACGGCGGGGCCGCCGGTGTTCATGCCGAAGAGGTAGAGCGTGAGGCAGCCGGAGAGCACCGAGATGATCGTGAACGAGACGGCGTAGTTGGAGAACGCCGACATGCGCCGGGCCAGCGTCTGCGTGTACCCGAGCTGCGCGAGACGCTCCTCGTCGGAGACGCCCGTGGGCGGCCTGTCCTCGCCGGTGTCTGTTGTCATGCCCCCAGCGATGCCCCCGCTGCGGAGAACACATGCGGTCGCCGTGGTCACGACTGGGAAAACACCACCGGCAGACATGCCCCGCGACGGACCTCACGGCAACAGGAAGGGCGCGACCCGCAGGCCACGCCCTTCCTGAGCTCCCACCACCTTCTTCTTCGGCTCTCGCCGGATCGGCTGATCCGTGCGTCCCGCGCCTCAGCCGATCCGTGCGTCCTGCGCCTCAGCTGATCCGCGTGTACTTCTTCCAGCGCGTGTCGGCCAGCTTCTTCGGCGCCGAGAAGCCCCCCGTGTGGTTCGCGTTGTAGAGGTACACCGCGCCCGCGGGCGTCCGCGCGAGGATGTCCTGACGCCCGTTGTGGTCCATGTCGCCGCTGCCGACGATCGCGTTGTACTTGCCCCAGCCCGATCCGATCTTCGTACGTGGGGAGAAGCCGCCCTTGCCGTTGCCGCGGTAGAGCCAGAGCACCCCGGCGCCGTCCCGCGTCACGATGTCCGGGCGGCCGTCGCCCGACAGGTCCCCGCGTCCCGCGATGGCGGTGTAGCTCTTCCAGGTGGTGACCTTCGTACGGCCGGCCAGGGAGCCGTCGCTCCTGCCGCGGTGGAGCCAGACCACACCCGAGGTGTCACGGGCGAGGATGTCGGGCAGGCCGTCGCCGCTGAGGTCGCGGGCAGCGACGATCTTGTTGTACTTGGACCAGCCGGTGCCCAGTTTCACCTTCGGGGCGTCGCCGACCTCGCCGTACGCGAGCGGGTTGGGAATGCGGTAGAGCGTGCCGCCCGGCGTACGGGCGAGCAGGTCGCCCTTGCCGTCGCCGCCCAGATCGCCCAGTTGCGTCAGGAAGTCGAAATCGTCGTCCCAGTCGAGCATCGAGCCCATTCTGTCGACGTAACAACCGTCCAGCTTGCCCTGCTGGTTCGTGGTGCAGAGGTCGATGAGGTCGCTGGGTTCCCGCGCCAGGACCGAGCCGCTGATCCGTTCGTCGAGGTCGACGTCACGGGCCCAGTCGGTGATCGTGGACCGGTAGGAGGAGATCCGGGTGTAGAGACGTACCCCGCCCGCGACACAGCCGGTGGCCCTGGTGGCCGATATGGCGATGAGCTTGCCACCGCCGACGAGCGCTCCGCCCGCGTCGCCGAAGCACTGGTCCTCGTCCGCGACGGGGGGAGCGCCGGGCGCCGGTACGGTGCAGAGCGTGCCGCCCGGCAGCGTGCGGCCGAGCAAGGTGGCACAGGTCGCGGCCGACTTGAGCACGACCTGCTCGGTGTGACGGACCCGCGGGGCGTCGTCCAGGTCCAGGCCGGACCACGAGTAGAACGTCGCCTTGGCGCCCGTGGCGTACAACGCCGTGTCGCTCGGCGAGGCCATCACCGGCTTGCCGTACGAGGCCGGCGTCGCCCGGATCGCCACCGAGACCGCGCCCCGCCGCGTGGCGGCGTCGTACGTCGGATGGCTCCGGTAGCGCGGATCGCCGCTGCCGCCCCAGAGCTGACCGCTCTTCAGGTTGTATTCCCACTCCATGTCCGTATTGCTACGGCCGGTGAAGCAGTCGGGCGTGGCCAGAGCCCGGGTCCTGGACAGAGTGATGCCCGTGCAGGCCCGGTGGGAGCCGTCCGCGTCGTCGGCGTAGTAGAGCGGGATGAGCCACGACGGGACCGCCGTGGCCGCCCGGGCCTGCGGTGCGGAGCCCAGCAGGCCGGCCAGCACGGCGCCGGCCGCCGCCACGGTGGTGAGTGCCCGGCCCACCGCAGGGCCCGTCCGGAGCCGCGGAGCCGCCCGGAACGCCGTGAGAAGTCTGTTTCCCATCAGAAAATCCCCTTGTAGCCCTGCCACCCGGAGGCGATCTTCGTACGCGAGCCGAACGACCCCTTTCCGTTGCCATTGTTGCGGTAGAGATTGCCGGAGCTGTCCCGCTCGACGAGGTCGGCCTTCCCGTCACCGGTGATGTCTCCCACCCCGACAATCGTGTTGTACGAGGCGCCCCACGCGGAGAAGACCTTCACCCGTTCCTTCAGCTTCCCGGTGGCGGTGCCGTCGTAGCGGTAGAGCGTGCCGTCCTTGTGACGGGCCAGCACATCGCCGTACCCGTCGCCGTTGAGGTCTCCGGCGCCCACGATCTTCGTGTAGGCGGTCCAGGCCGAACGGATCTTCACGCCGGCCTTCAGCTTGCCGTGGCCGTCGTTGGCGAAGAGGTAGATGTCGCCGGTCGACGCCTTGCGCGCGAGCAGATCGGTGCGTCCGTCACCGGTCAGATCGCCGGGCGCGGTCAGGACGTTGTACGCGTTCCAGCCCGTGCCCAGCGAGGTGTGGCTGCTGTTCGGCGTGTACGGGGCGCCGCACTTTCCGGCGTACCGGCGCAGCTCCCCGTTCGGCATCCGTACGAGCATCTCGGCGCACCGGTCGCTGCCCATGTCCCCGAACGGGACGGCCACCGTGCCCTTGGGCCAGCCGGAGCCGGAGCGCTTCCAGTCGAACTTGCCCTTGCCTTCGGTGTAGTGGAGGGTCAGGGCGCCGGCGGAGTTGAGTGTGACCAGCTCGCCGAAGTCGTAGCCGCCCTGGTCGTGATGGCCCTGGACACCGCCGGAGACCGAGATCTTCCCGCTCGTGGTGTACGTGCCGCCGCCCTTGGCGGCCCTGGCGGTCAGCGTCCAGGTGTGGACCCCGTTGGTCGGGTAGCCGCCCTTGTCCGTCCGGCCGTCCCAGTTGACCCCGACCTCGGCACCGGGACCGCCGGAGAGGGTACGGATCGCCCGCCCGCGGATGTCCTTGACCACGAAGGTCCAGGTCGCGGGCGCGTTGAGCTGCCAGGTGCTCTCCCAGTTCTGGCCGCCGCCGCTGTTCTTGAGATCGATGTACCCGGCGTTGAGATCCGACTCGATCTTCGCGAGCGGCTGCGCGGGCACCCCGCTCTCCACGATCCGGATCGACTTGTCCGGGCCGACATACGCGATGTCGCCGCCGAATTTGTCCACGGCCCAGGTCAGCCGGCGCTGGTCGGCGGTGCCGCCCGCGGGCAGGTCCGCGATCTCCCGGGGCGGTGCGGCCTTCCCGGTGTGGAAGTCGGTGAGCAGCAGTTTCCCGGCGGTCCGGTCGTGCCGGACGAGATAGCCGTCGCCGACGAGCGCGGGGCCGGACGGCACGGTGACGCTCTTCTTCGCCGTACGGTCGTACACCCCGGCGGCACCGCTCGGGCCGCAGTTCCAGTAGATCCAGCGGCTGACGGTCTGGAGTTCCTTGATCACGCACGGGGCGCCGGTGGCGACGGTCTGGACGACCTTCTTCTGTTCGAGGTCGATCGCGGTGACGGCTCCGGTGGTGGAACTCGCCGTCCACAGCCCCGATCCCCATACCGAGGCGGCGGTGATGGACCGGGTCATCCGCACATCCGACCTGCGGACCCCGACGTCGTCGATGTACTGCTTGCCGGTCGATGCCGCGTTGTAGACGAAGTAGCGTCCGGTCGCGTCCACGAACTGACCACCGGTCACAGCGGGTTCGTCGGAGCTGTGGTAGCTGTTCCCCGTCAGCCAGATCTGGGCGGTTTCCCGGCCGTTGTCGACGAAGAAGCGGCCCATATGGCCGTTGCCGGTGGCACGCAGGAGTACGCAGGAACCTGCGTCGCACGGCACACGCTTCGCATGCGCACCGGTGGCGAAGGTGTCCACGTATCCCATCGAGGTGGGAGCGCCCACCGTCGCCCCGCCCGGGGAGACCTGACGGGCGAACGCGAACTGCGGGCCGCTCGGGGCGACTTCCACCGTGTTCAGCACTCCACCGGCGAAGTCGATGCCCCAGACACCGTTCGTCGCGATGGGTGCCGGCGCATCCGCGGCGACGGCGCTCGGCATCGTGCCGAGACCGGCCGCGACCACGATGAGCGCGGCCAGTACTGCGCGACGGCGCCCGACGGAACGGCTGCGTGAAGAAACAAGGTGAGCCAAAAGGGTCAGTCCTCCCCGAAATGCCCGAACGGCATGAAGGGCACAGGTGATCAACGGCAGCCTGCCGCAAGGGAATCGCGCAAAGCCCCCGGCCGCACCCTGTGCAAGTCGCCGGATGCTAGCAGCCGTTACTCATGTGAGAGAAGTGAAAAGAAAAGCGGGCCCGCTCGTAAAGAG